>JAAZOE010000548.1 GCA_012797915.1 Candidatus Zixiibacteriota bacterium
CCGGCTGTTGTCGACCCCGATCGTAGCCGAGCGGGTGTCGCTGGTGCCGGATTTCGGCAACACCGAGATGGTGGTCTCCCTGCTGGTAATCCCCCTGGCGGTGCAATGGTGGAGCGTCTGGTATCCGGGATCCGAGCCGGGCGGGGGCGGCTACATCACTCAGCGGATGCTTTCGGCCCGGACGGAAAAGGATGCCGTCAAGGCCACGCTGTTCTTCAACGCCGCCCATTATGCCCTTCGCCCCTGGCCCTGGATTCTGGTGGCCCTGGCCTCATTGATCGTTTTTCCCGACCTGCCGTCGCTGCAGGCGGCGTTCCCCAACGTCGACGCGTCCGTTATCCGGCACGACCTGGCCTATCCCGCCATGCTGACCCTCCTGCCCACCGGCTTGTTGGGGGTGGTCGTCGCCTCGCTGGCGGCCGCCTACATGTCGACCATCTCCACCCACCTCAATTTGGGCTCTTCGTACGTCGTCAATGATTTCTACAAGCGATTCATCCGACCGGAGGCCGATGAGAAGCGGCTGGTGCTGGTCGGGCGACTGGCGACCGTCGTGCTCATGGTCCTCGCCGCCGCTCTGTCCCTCCTATTAAGTAATGCCCTGCAGGCGTTTACCATCATGCTCCAGGTCGGCGCCGGGACGGGTTTGCTGTTCATCCTCCGCTGGTTCTGGTGGCGCATCAACGCCTGGTGTGAAATCGCCGCCATGATCATATCCTTTCTGGTGGCGATCTACTTCCAGTTCATCCACACCGCCCTCGGTTGGCCGGCTCTCTCCAGCCACGTCCAGCTGGTTCTCGGCGTGGCCATCACCACCGCCGGGTGGATTATCGTCTCCCTGGTGACCGCCCCCACCGACCTGGCTACCCTGCGGAACTTCCATGCCCTGGCGCGCCCCGGGGGCCCGGGATGGCGGGTTGTCCAAAAGGCGAGAGAACAGGAAAAGGTATCCGACCGGCGGGAAGAGCAGAGATGGAATGTCCCGTCTGGCATCCTCGGCATGCTCGTCGGATGCGTGGCCATCTATGGGGCGTTGTTCGCCACCGGGATGTGGTTGTATGGGCGATGGGGAGCGGCGTTGATCCTGACGGCGATATCCGCCGGAGCGGCGATCCTGCTCTGGAAATTGTGGCGCCGTCTCACCGGAACGCTCGCCTAGGCAGGCATCGTCTTCGGCGTCCAATCATATCCTGATCCGGCCGCTGCCGTCTACCGGACGATGATTTCATCGACAAATACCCAAGCCAGCCCCCCAGCGCCGGGATGCCAGGCCGGGCAGGTTCCGATATTGCGGGCGGAAACCCGGACGAATCGCGCGGGGATGTGGCCGGCGGGACAACGGTATTCCACCACTCGGGGGGTTCGGTCGGCAGGGTCGTATTCCCGACGGATGACCGCCAAGGCAGTATATGTGGATCCGTCTGCGGAAATTTCAAAGGCGACCGAATCCGGCATGAAGATCCAGACGCCGATGTCGTGGAGACTACTCAGGGAAATGGTATCGATTGTCTGGATGACGCCCAGGTCGATCGTCGCCTCGAAATCTTCCCCCTCATGTCCCCGCCAGTAGCCGTCACAGTACCGGGTGGATCCCCGGAGACCGTCATTGATTCCCTGCTCTCCGCCGCCATTGTACTTCGGCGCACAGGCGACATTGAACTTAATGGGCGCACCGACGGCCAGATGCCGGTCGAAGGCGATCCGCTTGGCGCTTCGTAGAGGCGTCCCCTCGTCGTCGATCAGGGCCGCGGCGATCGTGGCCGACTCCGACAGCGTGAATGGTTCCCGGTAGCGATCCGAACGGACCGTCGGCTCGCTGCCGTCCAGGGTATAGCAAATCGGCCGATCCAGTTGTTCCGTCTCCAGTTTGATCGTGACCGACCCGGTTTTTCCGCTCGGGGCGGAGGTGATAGCCACCCCGAAATCACCCCGACAATAGTTGATTCCGGCCGCTTGGAACCTGGGGAAGTGCGCCTTCAGTCGCGTTCGGAAGCTTCGCCAATTCCGGATCTCGGCCGGCGACCAGACGACCTCGGACAGGGCCAGCATTCTGGGGACAACCATGTACTCCGCCTGTTCCGGCGTGGCGATATTTTCCGTCCATAGATTTCCCTGAGCGCCCAATATATGTCCGGCCGCCGCCGAGTCGAGGACCGGAGGGGTCGGTTCAAAAGAGTAGGCCTTTTTCAGGGTCAGATACCACCCGGATGCTCCGCTGTCCGGTTCGGCCTGCTGGTCATTGAAGTAACAGTAGTCGGTTGGCGTCATGATGACATCATGACCGGCCTTGGCGGCCTCGATCCCCCCGGCCATGCCGCGCCAGGACATGACGGTGGCGCTCTTGGCCAGCCCCCCCTCCAGAATTTCGTCCCAGCCGATCAACCGCCGGTTATGGGCTAGCAGAAAACGCTCGATCCGTTTGATGAAATATGATTGCAGTTCGAATTCATCGGCCAGATGCTCCGCCCGGATCCGGGCTTGACATTTCGGACACTGCTTCCACTGCGTCTTCGGGCACTCGTCGCCGCCGATGTGAATATACGAGCCGGGAAACAATTCAATCACTTCCGCCAGAATTCCCTCCAGGAACGCGAAGGTACCGTCGTTTCCGGCGCAGTAGACGTTTTCGCGCACGCCCCATTCCGTTGATACCGCCAACGGGCCGCCCGAACAGGAATACTCGGGGTACGCCGCCAGCGCCGCCTGCGAATGGCCGGGCATCTCTATCTCCGGGACAACCGTTATAAAGCGGTGTGCCGCATAGGCCACGATCTCCCGCACCTCGTCCTTGGTATAAAAGCCGCCATATCGACCGCCCCCCTCAACCTGCCTCCAGGACCCTATTTGCGTCAGTCGCGGGTATTTGTCGATCTCGATCCTCCAACCCTGATCATCGGTCAGGTGCCAGTGGAAGGAATTGAATTTGAACGCCGCCAGCAGATCGATGTGCTTTTTAATAAAAGCCACGGAGAAAAAGTGGCGGCTGACATCCAGGTGCATGCCGCGATAGGGATAGCGGGGAAAATCCACGATGGACAGCGCCGGAAGCTTTAGGGATCGATTGTCTTTTCGGGGAAAACTGATCTGATCAGACAGGATCTGGAGAAGTGTCTGCGCGCCCCGAAATATCCCCTCGGGTTTTCGTCCTTCCAGGAGGATGCCGGTTTCGTCGATCACCAGCCGATACCCTTCTGGATGGTGCGGTAATGCCTTGGCATCGCCAAGGCGAAGCACAATCTGTCCATCGGATTGCCCTTGGGTGTCCGGTGCAACCGGGAGAGGAAATCCCGTGACCGCCTTCACCCGATTCGAAAGATACCCGGCAACCTGCTGCAGCGTGCTGTCGCGACCGTCGGCGACAAGCGCCGTCCCGGCGCTTATGGCAAAACTCCCTGTACCCGGTTCGATATGCACCGGCATCGGGATGAGGTTGAGGGAATGGTGTCGTTCGTCGGCGCAGGACATCAGGAAGATGGCGGAGGCGTAAACCAGTATGTGCATCGCATATCTCCATTTTTGCAAGCGGAACGCTGGGTCACCGGAAGCCGGACCGGCGGCATGAAAAATACCCCTTAAGTTCATCGGGAATGCCGACATGAACGCCCCTTCCAATGTATGATGAATGGCAATATCGGCAGGGAGCGTACGGCGGTCAAGAAGAAACGGGATTAGCGGCCGGATGCCGGTGTGATGGGGTGGCGCTGCCGGGTTGAGTCTGTTACATGCGGGGCGGCCCAGCTCCGATACAAACCCGGCGGTCGATGGCCTCTCGATCCAGCCACGCTATTCGCATAGAACCGTCGACAAAATGGGCCGGACGATGCCAGGCGAGACCATCGAGGCCCCGCCGGTCAGATAATCTTGGCAAGCCGGTTTAGGAGATATGGAACCCGCGCGTCCAGAAGTCGCGATTCAGGCAGTCGATCGGGAATCAATCCTTGATGCCGACAGTCATTTTTCCGGATTCCTCATGAAATTCGACTTTATCCTCGCGAGCCAGCCAGCCGATCGCCATCAGTACCGCCCCCTCCTTCTCTCCCACTAGCTTGCTCAGCCGGGCGATACTCAACTCTCCATTTTCAGCCAAGGTCCGCCAGACCCGTCCCGCCGTCTCGCCGATTCTATTCTTCATTATTCATTCCTCCTTGAAATCTATCTCTGGTCATCGTTTCCCACGATCATTTTCCGCCGGCACGGTCGCGTTGCCGGTGATCGGCCAACCGGCCGCCATCCTCGGGCCCAACCGAAAGCCACCGCATTTTCTGTCGATGGCCACAATAACACTCTTTAACCGTATACGGATCAATTTTACATACGTTGTCCTCAACTATACCGCGGGAGGTACAGGACTGGCCGGACCCGGAGGCCTATAAAACGGCATGACAAAAAATTCCTCTCGGAAAACCGGCAAGCATGTTCGCAATTCCGGCCAAGGACTCCTTCTCGCTTCCTAATAGACTGATTTCCAATAAGATAGGCGGGGTCGCCGACGGCCGGCGATTCTGCCGTTCGGCCGCCGGTTCTCCATTGACAAGACCGTTGCAGTGATATTGAATTACCCCTGCTTATCCTTCGCCGGGAAGCGGCCGACGGCGTGGATTGATCTTGGTCGACGGTAAACAGGCCGGAAATAGGGCGGGACAAATGGACGGCATACCTGTTCAGTATCATTCAACCGGTCAAGGAGATCATATGGCGGCAAGCAAGCGATTCGACAACGTCCTGGATGCCATCGGCAATACCCCTCTGGTGCGGCTCAATCGGATTACTGCCGGTCTCCCCTGCGAAATCTACGCCAAGCTGGAATTCTCCAATCCCACCGGCAGCATC
>JAAZOE010000549.1 GCA_012797915.1 Candidatus Zixiibacteriota bacterium
AGAGTCTTCCTCCCGAGATGATTTCTTTCGAATTGCGCTTGGCGGCTGAGCAGATCGATGAAATCACCGGACATATTTATACCGAGGAAATCCTCGACGACATTTTCTCCAAGTTTTGCATCGGAAAATAATTGTATTCACGTTTCACGTGAAATCAGCCTCTATTATATTATCGGACAATCGATTCGACCATCCCAAAAGTACGCGTATGCCAATCGGAATGACACCAATCCGGCCAGAGATTGATAACCATCGTCCAGTCTGACTATTCGGGCTTGGGGACTACGGCTAATTCCTTGACTCCACCGATAATCATCCCTATACTTCCCGATCGTGGATAGACGCGATTTCGACATCATCGTGATCGGCGGCGGCCACGCCGGAACCGAGGCCGTGAGGGCGGCCTCCCGTTTGGGAATGAAAATCGCCCTGATCACTATGGACAGAAACAAAATGGCCCTGATGTCATGCAATCCGGCTGTCGGCGGTGTTGGCAAAAGCCATCTTGTCCGCGAGGTTGACGCCTTGGGCGGGATCATCGGCCTGGCAGCTGACTTTGCCGGGATCCAGTTTCGTAGGCTGAACCTATCCAAAGGCCCAGCTGTCCGTTCAACCAGAGTCCAATGCGATCGCCGTGAATACTGCCGGTTTGTTTCAAAGTTCGTTTCATCCCTCCCGGACGTTTCGATTATCGAAGATGAAGCAATCGGTTTAATACTTGAAAACAACCGCGTAATCGGTATTAAGTCACGAAACAACAATGACATAACCTCTTCTGCCGTTATTCTGACTACGGGGACATTTCTCAATGGCCTGATCCATATCGGCGATAAGAAGTTCAGCGGTGGCCGTCGCGATGAACCCGCGGCCATTGGCCTAAGTGAATCGCTTCTATCGGTTGGACTTGAAACTGGTCGGCTTAAAACCGGTACTCCGCCGCGTATCGATGGCCACACAATCGACTATTCCCGGGTCGAGGCTCAACCGGGACATGACCCTGCCCCTTGGTTCTCCCATTTCCACCTCCGTCCCCCGACGCTTAAGAACGACAGCCTCTGTTACCTGACGTATACGACCCCGGAGACTGCCCGTATCATCAAGGATAATCTTCACCGAGCCCCACTCTATTCCGGCCAAATTCAGGGACGGGGGCCTCGCTATTGCCCGTCGATCGAAGACAAAATCGTTCGGTTCGCTGAAAAACCTCGCCATCAGCTTTTCATCGAACCGGAAGGGAACGGAACCGACGAGATATATCTCAATGGCTTTGCCACCTCGATCCCTGAAGATGTTCAGGTGGAAGCGGTTCGAACCATAATCGGGCTGGAAAATGCGACCATAACAAAACCTGGGTATGCCATTGAGTACGATTATGTTCCGCCGTTTCAAATCAAGCCATCGCTGGAGACAAGACGTATTTCTGGTCTCTTCCTCGCTGGCCAGATAAACGGAACTTCCGGGTATGAGGAGGCGGCGGCGCAGGGTCTGGTTGCCGGGATCAACGCCACATTATATATAGGAGGTTCAGAACCGTTCGTTCCCCGGCGGGATGAATCGTATATCGGGGTCATGCTCGATGATTTGGTGACCAGAAACATCACCGAACCATATCGTATGTTCACCAGCCGGGCGGAATTCCGGCTGGCTTTGAGGGAGGACAATGCCCTCGACCGAATGTCTCCATATGGGCGGAAGTACGGTCTCTATTCCAATAGAGAATTAACGTTGATCGACAGCCGGGAACGAGAACTGGATGAAGTGATCGACCGACTGAAGCAAACCAGGATTGATTCGGAAACAATAAGAAGACATCTCGGCGTTGAAACAAAGAGGGGAAATCTCCCTCTGTCTGAACTGCTCCGTCGTCCAGAAGTCGAAATCAGCCAAATCCTAGCTATTATCGGGAATGATTCCGTGGCAATGGCCGAGACATACGAGAAAGCGTATATCCTATTGAAATACAATGGATATTTGAAAAAACAGAGCCGCGAAATTGAACGCCGCCGTAAACTCGAAAATCTAAACATCCCGGTCGATTTCGACTATGGGTGCATGCGAGGTCTCAAGAAAGAAGCGGTTGAAAAACTCAATCGTTTCCATCCGTTGACTGTTGGGCAGGCCGGACGAATCGAAGGGGTAACTCCTTCTGATTTGGCCGTCCTGACAGTTTATCTCAGTGGTAGGAAACGGACCCATAGTGGCAATTCCGGGGTGGTCTGATTCCTTCCTGGATTGTACCAGAGGGTCGTTCTGTTTCACGTGAAACATCAGATTCCATGATTACTATACAAACCGACAAAATCCTGGCCGAAATGGCTCCAACCGATACTGTTAGAGCCTTCTTGGAGGAAGTTTGGAACGCCAATGGCAAGTTTAACCTCTTCTCGCGGCAGCTGCAGAAGCCGGACCTTGGGCTAATTGTAGCCGAATCGCTCCTTCCGGTAAAATTGGGATGGGTCACGTCCGAATCCGGCTCGCTCCTCGATATCGGCTCTGGCTGGGGAATTCCGTCGCTCCCCTTGATTATGGCCTGCCCAGGGTTGGATGTGACCCTTATCGAACGGTCCCAGAAGAAGGCCGGATTTCTTTCCCTCCTGTTAAATCGCCTCGAACTCAATGCTGAAGTCTTCAATGGCGAGTTGAAGAAGCTCGATCAGGACCTGCACTTTCAACTGATAACCATCCGACAAGTCGCATTCGACAGGAGACTCATTACGGATATCCGCACGCACCTGGCGCCGCATGGGGCGGTCATTTCCTTCGGGCCGCATCTTCCTGCCAGTCTTCCGGCACCTCCCCAAGTCGTTTCCTATTCGATAGATGGCCTGCCTCCCCGACAGCTGTTCCGAATCACCGATTTCTGAAAAAACCATTTGCCGTTTTCGCCCGAATTCCCTATCCTACAAATTCAACCAAAGGAATGGCGGTAGGACGATGATGGCCAGGGTTATGGCGGTTGCCAATCAAAAAGGGGGCGTCGGGAAAACCACCACCGCAATCAATTTGGCCTCCTGTCTGGCGGCGGCCGAGCGGAAAACACTGCTGGTGGATATCGATCCCCAGGCCAACTCCAGTTCGGGCCTGGGATATTATGCCTCCGATGATGATCCCACCATGTATGAGGTCTTGATCGGCAAGGTGCGCGCGGCCGATGCGGTCGTGCCCACCGTGCTGCCGTATCTAAACCTGCTGCCCTCGCACGTGCGCCTGGTCGGGGCGGAGGTGGAACTGGTGCCGATGGTCGCCCGCGAACATAAGTTGAAAGAGGCCCTGGTCCCAATCCTCAATGAATATGAGTTTATCATAATAGATTGTCCGCCCTCGCTGGGCCTTTTGACCCTCAACACCCTTACCGCCGCCGGCTCCGTTATAATACCTATACAATGCGAATACTACGCTTTGGAGGGCATGGGCCAGCTGCTCAATTCCATCACCCTGGTGCAGAAGCACCTCAATCCGTCGCTGCGCATCGAAGGCGTGCTGTTGACCATGTACGACGCCCGTCTCAACCTGTCGCGGCAAGTGGCCGAAGAGACGCGCAAGTACTTCCCCGAGAAAGTGTACGCCACCACCATCTGTCGCAACGTGCGGTTGTCGGAGGCGCCCAGTTTCGGCAAGCCGATCATCCTCTACGATATCTTGTCCACCGGGGCGCAAAACTACATTTCATTGGCCAAGGAGATAATCAGCCATGAGTAAAATCGTGCTGGGGCGCGGCTTGGAGGCGTTGATTCCGACGCGCGGCCAGGATGATCACCGCACGGGCGAACTGGTCAATGTGGCGGTCGATCGGATCGCCCCCAATCCCTTCCAGCCGCGCAAGGCGTTCGACGCCGACGGCCTGAAAGAATTGGCCGAATCGATCCGCACCCGCGGCCTGCTGCAACCGATCCTGGTCAAAAAGGACGGCGCCGGATACACCCTGGTGGCCGGCGAACGGCGCTTCCGGGCCGCCAAGCTGGCCGGCGTCACCCAGGTACCGGCGATGATCCTCGAACAACTCGACGAAAGCGATATGCTCCAGATCGCCCTGATCGAAAACCTTCAGCGCGAAGACCTCAATCCCCTCGAAACCGCCGGTGCCTACCAGGCCCTGATGGACAAATGCGGCCTCAATCAGGCCCAGGTGGCCGAGCGGGTCGGCAAGAGCCGCGCGGCCGTGGCCAACACCCTGCGCCTGCTGACTCTGCCGGAACATATTAAGCAGTACGTGGCTGAGGGGAAGCTGAACGAGGGGCATGCCCGGGCGATCCTGTCAATCCCCGACCCGGCCATGCGCGATCGCATCGCCCAGCGGATTCTGACCGAAACCCTGTCGGTACGCCAGGCCGAGGGGATGGCCCGGCAGATCCATCGCCGCCGCCTGACCGTCAAGCGCAAAGCCCCCGATATCGAGGAAGCCGAAACCTTTTTGAAACATACTTTGGGGACAGCGGTAAAAATCATGCCCGGCCTGAAGAAAGGCGCGATCCAGATCGAATATTACGGCAACGAGGATTTGAATCGTCTTTTGGATTTGTTTAGGAAGATTTCATGAGGCGCGCGTGACGGACCATTACGTAACGGTCACCGTGGTGCGTGACGATCAGGCCACGCCCCGGCGCTGGCGGCTGCCCCTGTGGGCCTATCGCACCATTCTGGTGATCGCCGTCCTGATTGTACTGGCCCCGCTGCTCTACCTGTTCGGGCACCTGGAAATGCTGACGCTGAATCGCGAGGTCGGCCGGTTGCGCGACGAAAACAAGAATCTCCGTCAGTACCAGGATAAGATCGTCGCGCTGGAGCAATCGCTACGTGACACCCGTCACCTGATGACCCAGGTGGCGGCCCTGGCCGGACTCGATTCCACCCTGCTGGCCGGCATGTATGGCGACAGCCAGGTCGCCGCGGCCGCCGCGGAACGACCCGCCGGACGACCCGCCGCGGTCCGGCCCGGTTCGCCCGCCTCGACGACCCCGCACGGCCTGCCCGCCGCAGGTTGGATTTCGCGAGGCTACTCCGATAACCCGGTACGGCAGCATGACGGCCTCGACATCGTCCTCTCCGAGGGGACCCCGGTGCTGTCCACCGCCGCCGGCGTTGTTTCCTATGCCGGCGTGGATTCAATTTTCGGTCAGATGGTGGTGCTGCGCCACAACGACAGCATCGAAACGATGTACGGCCACAACAGCACGCTGCTGGTGCAACCGGGAGACACCATTTTCGGCGGCCAGCGGGTCGCCCTTTCCGGCAACACCGGCGTCAGTTCCGCCCCGCACCTCCACTATGAAATCCGCATCAACGAGGTCGCGGTGGACCCGACGCCGTTTCTCAAAGACGACAACCCCAACCCATAAATAAAGAAGTGGAAATGGACGAGAAAATGAACACCATCATCGGGAAGGACTCAGTGATCACCGGCTCGATCGACGTCAAGGGACCGCTTCGCGTGGACGGCAAAATCAAGGGCCAGGTGCACTGCTCCGATACCGTCACCGTCGGCATCGGCGGTGAGTTGGAAGCCGAAATCAATTGCCGAAACGCCAGCATTTCGGGCAAAGTCATGGGCAACATTATTGCCACCGAAAAAGTCGAATTGCAGGCCAAGGCGGAGATTGACGGCGACCTGAAAACCAAGTCCCTGGTGATCGAACAGGGGGCGATCTTTTCCGGGTCGTGCCATATGAAACCCCAAGATACGGTCGCCAATAGCTACGCCGACGCCGCCGGCAAATTGCGTAAGGAGCAAGCCCAACCGGTCAAGCAATAAGTGTTGATAACTTTTTCAAAACTGTGGATATGTCGCTATCTTATTAATTCACAGTTAGTTATCAGTGCGTCATAAAGACCGGGTTAACTGCTTATCCACAATCTCCTCTGCCGGATGGAGTTAGAAAAAAAGCGGGATTTTACCCGCTTTTTGCCATAATCGCGCCGTCGGAAACATGACAGAATGAGTCCGCATCGCCCGACCGCACACTGGAGGACACATGACAGACCACAGAACCGATGATATCGCCGCCGTCCGCAATCTTCATGACTCTTACAGCCGCATAAAAGCCGAAATCGCCAAAGTCATCATCGGGCAGGATGCCGTTATCGAGCAACTACTTATAGCCCTCCTGGCTCGCGGCCACTGCCTGCTGGTCGGCGTTCCCGGCCTGGCCAAGACCCTGCTGATTTCGACTGTCTCGCAGATCCTCGACCTTAAATTCTCCCGCATCCAGTTCACGCCCGACCTCATGCCCTCCGATATCACCGGGTCGGATATCATCGAGGAAGATCGCACGACCGGGCGGCGGGGGTTCAAATTCGTCAAGGGTCCGGTTTTCGCCAATATCGTTTTGGCCGATGAAATCAATCGCACACCACCCAAGACCCAGGCCGCCCTCCTGCAGGCGATGCAGGAGCACGAGGTCACCGCGGCGGGGCAGACCTACAAGCTCGATGAGCCGTTTTTCGTCCTGGCCACCCAAAACCCGATCGAGCAGGAGGGGACCTACCCCTTGCCGGAAGCCCAGCTCGACCGGTTCATGTTCAACATCTATGTCGATTACCCCAGCCGATCGGAAGAAGAAGAGATCGTCATGACCACCACGGCCGCCCCGACCGCCTCGCTGTCCAAATCGCTGGGCGCGGCCGAAATCATCACCCTGCAAAACCTTGTGCGGACCGTGCCGGTTTCCGATCACCTGGTGTCGTATGCGGTCCGGCTGGTCCGCGCCACCCGCCCCACCGAACCCGACTGCCCCGACTATATCAAGAACTGGGTATCCTGGGGCGCCGGCCCTCGCGCCGGGCAGTACATGGTTTTGGCGGCCAAGACCCGTGCGATCCTCGATGGCCGTCCGACTCCGTCGGTTGAAGACGTCCGATTCGCGGCGGTTCCAGTGTTGCGTCATCGCATCGTGACCTCATTCACCGCCGAAGCCGAAGGCATAGACACCATCGCCATCGTCAAGAAGCTATTGGAAACCGTGGGGGAGAAGTAACCGTTGGGAACAATTGCCAAAAGAAAAAATGATAGACATCCCTATAAAGCGGGTATACCATCCTTTCAGAAACATAACCTAATGGAAGGCGATGGTATGCTTATCAAGGAAATTGACATTTACGAACGGCGTATGTCCGGCGAACTGCTGCAAAAGGGACGCCCTTATAAATTGATTGACTTGTTCGCAGGCGCAGGTGGGCTCACATTGGGTTTCACGGCCTCATTTGGCCATAAATTTATGCCGATTTGGGCAAATGATATCGATAAGGCTTCCGTTCAAACCTACAATCTAAATTTCGGCAACCACTGTTTGCACGGCGATATTAACAAGATATTGGCCGGCCGTAAATTTATAGTTCCGGCCGCAGATGTCGTCATAGGCGGTCCGCCTTGTCAAGGATTCAGTCTTTTAAATAAAAATAGAGCTGGTGATCCACGAAATCAATTGTGGCGTCCGTTTTTCAAGGTAGTTGAAAGATCGGGGGCCAGTATTTTTCTCATTGAAAATGTGCCTCAACTCCTAGGGTCACCCGAATTTGATCAAATTACCGATGTGGCCAAGAATTATGGCTTCAAAATTACCTCCTGCAAACTATGTGCAGCCGATTATGGAGTTCCACAGACTCGATGGCGGGCGTTTATTATCGGATGGCGCTATGGCAATCCCGCGCCGGAGTTTCCGCCCAAAAGGATGCATTATAATCCCAATAATGGCTGGAATGCCGGTCTTGCGTGCGAAATGGATGGTTATATTCCCGATGCGGCACCATGGAGGACCGTCAGGGATGCGATAATTGATCTGCCCGATCCGGTCGGTACCGACGTTCGGAAAGAGCCGCCGCCCATGGATTTACATTTTGGGCGAACTCCGACGAAGAAGAGCTTGCAGCGATACAGGGCTGTGCCAAAGGAAGGGATGAATAGATTTGACCTCCAAAAACGCGCCCCAGAGTTGACTCCCGACTGTTGGATTCGAAAGACAAAAGGAGGGACGGATTTATTCGGCAGGTTATGGTGGGATAGACCCGCTTTTACGATTAGGACGGAGTTTTTTAAACCTGAAAAGGGTCGATATCTACACCCTAGACAACATAGACCGATTACCCATCGAGAGGCGGCACGCCTACAGTCGTTTCCAGACTCTTTCATGTTTTCGGGGACAAAGATAGAAATCGCCCGCCAGATTGGTAATGCGGTTCCACCGCTTTTGGCATCGCGCTTGGCTGATTGCATTTATGCGCTATTGCTTAATCAGGATATCACAATTGCCCGATGTGTTTACGAAAAAACGGCGAAGTGAAATTATGGCCCGAATCGGAGGAAGTGATACTCGGCCTGAAAAAGTCGTGCGTTCTATTCTTTTTAAAATGGGTTACAGGTATCGGCTCAATGTTAAAAAACTCCCCGGAAAACCGGATATTGTGCTGCCAAAATATAAAATCATTGTCTTCATCCACGGATGCTTCTGGCACGGGCATAAGCGTTGTAAGAGAGGTTCTATGCCACGATCTAATACCCTATTTTGGAAACGAAAGATTGAAGGAAATCGCGGCAGAGATGTACTTGTCCGACGGCGCCTTAAGGGTTTGGGGTGGCGCGTGTTGGTGATTTGGGAGTGTCAGCTGCGTAATCCTGAACGTATTGCAAATCGGTTATGTCAATTTATAGAATCGGGAGGTTATTAAGATGTCGGCCAGGGATAGAATTAGAGCATTCCTTGAAAACAACGTCGGTCGAATTGTAACAACACATGAAATACGAAAAATCGCGGGGATAAGTGATTATCCTCGCCGAATCAGAGAACTCCGCGATCAAGAGGGTATGCAGATCAGATCACACAGAGATCGACCTGACCTAAAACCGGGCCAATACATTTTGGAATCACTTGAACGTACTCCCGCGATCAGTAAAGGAATTTCTCCTCAATTACGTAGTGAAATTCTGGAGAGGAACGGTTACACCTGCCGACATTGCGGACGCGGTCCCGGTGACAAAGACCCGTTTTATCCAAACCGTAAAGTAATATTGCATATAGACCATGAAAAACCACTTAGCCAGGGAGGAACGAATAATAGAGAAAATCTGCGTGTTCTCTGTTCTGCATGCAACGAGACCCGTTCAAATATCGAATCTGCGAGTGAATCAGCGATTAATATATTGGCCCGTATTCGTAGGCAATCGAATTCTGTTCAGATTGAGATTTACAAACGCCTACGCGAGAAGTTCGGAAATATTGAATAGGGCCGGTAAAATAGCCGACTCGAACTCATGGACTCCTTCAAACCCAACATAGAGACTGCCGACTTCCTTGACGGCTACAAGACCTACTTCGGGGCGGAGTACCTAACCACCGGCAAATCCGCCCAGTTGACCACCGAACGGACACGGACCGAGATCGACCGCCTGATAAAACTGCTAAACCTGACCGGTAGTGAACGAATCCTCGATGTAGGATGCGGTTGGGGACGGCATGTTCTGGAATTGGCGCGACGCGGCTACGATGTCACCGGCATCGACCAGTCCGAAACCATGATCGCCAGAGCCAATGAATTGGCACGGGCCGAAGGATTGATATCAGCGTTTGTCGTTCAAGAGATGGAAGATATCGACTATATCGACGCCTACGATCTCGGCATCGCCTTGTTCGGCAGTTTCGGCTATTCCCGCGACGACGATGTCCATCTTTCGATATTGAGCCGCCTTCATCGGGCGTTGCGCGACGGCGGCCGGTTGTGCATCGAACAATGGAACAGGGACAAGTATATCCGACTCGATGGCCAACGGCAAACCCATGAGCATAACGGCGCGACCATCATCGAATACCACGCCTTTGACCATACGACGGGACGGATGAATATCCTCCGTCGATATATTACCGCCGAAGATGCCCGTGAATTTAAGGTCTCGTTTCGCTTGTTCGCGGTTGATGAGCTTCGTAATTTATTGACGTCCGCCGGATTCGAGCGTATCAATATCTATGGCGACCTCGATGGTAATCCGCTCACCTCGGAAACGCCCCGTATGGTTGTCGTGGCGGGGAAAGACAAATGATGCAAACCGACTATAGAAGATACCTCAGCCCGGAAATTGTCTCCAAGCTCAAAGGCATGGAACTACGCGCCCGGATGGTGGTCGAGGGGTTTATCACCGGATTGCACAAATCCCCCTACCACGGCTTCTCGGTCGAATTCGCCGAACACCGCCAGTACATGCCCGGCGACCCGATTCGCGATATCGACTGGCGCGTTTTCGCCAAGACCGACCGGTATTACATCAAGCAGTACGAAGAGGAAACCAACCTCAAGGCCTACATCCTACTCGACTGCTCCGCCTCAATGGGGTACTCCTCCGGCGCCACCGCCCAGACCAAATTCGACTATGCCCTCACCCTGGCGGCGGCGCTGTCGTACATGATGCTCAAACAGCGGGATGCCGTCGGGCTGGTGGCGTTCGCCGACAAGATCAACCAGTACCTGCCGCCGCGGTCGGCCGGCGGCCATCTGCACAATTTGCTGTACCGGTTCGGCAACCTGACCACCGCCTCGACCACCGACCTGGCCCTGCCGCTGCATGAGATGGCCGAACGAATCAAACGACGCGGTCTCATCATCCTTATCTCCGACCTGTTCGATGATCCCCAGCGGATCATCTCCGGTTTGAAGCATTTCCGTCACCGCAATCACGAGGTGATCGTTTTCCACCTGCTCGATCCTCGCGAACGGGATTTTGCCTTCACCGGCGAGGCGATCTTTGAGGACATGGAGACGGGAGAGAGAATCACGACTTCCCCCTGGCAGATAAAGCAGGATTACCAGCGGACGTTCGCCGAGGTCTCCGGCTTGATCGCCGCCGAATGCCGTCAGGCGCGGGTGGATTATCATTTGATCGACAGCTCGATGCCGTTCGACAAGGCGCTGTATTCCTTCCTGGCCAAGCGCGAACGGTTGTATTAAATAGCCGATGACGTTGCGGCGTCAGGAATCCTTTCCTGACGCCATAACCGGAAATGAATTTCAGGCAGGAAAGGATTCCTGCCCGCGCAGGAGAAGCGACAGTGAAAATTCTGGTGGTCGGCGGGACAGGCATGCTCGGGCGGCCGGTGGTCAATCAACTCCTGGCCGATGGTTTCACCCTTCGCCTCCTAACCACCCATCCCGACAAGGCTAAACGTCTATTCGGCGACCGGGTCGACTACGCCGCCGGCGATGTCGATAACATAGACTCCCTCACCTCCGCCCTAGCCGGATGTGACGCGGTCTATGTCAGCCTAAAGGGCGGACCATCCAAAGCTGACTATATCCGAATCGAGCTGGAGGGCGCGAAAAATATATACGCGGTCGCCAAATCGTCCGGCATCAGAAAAATTGTCCAGATCGGCGGGGCCAATTACACTGCGAAGAATGTCCGCCATATTCTGGCACGGACAAAATCCGAAGCGGAAAAAGCCTTGATCGAATCCGGTCTGACATACGTTATCCTACGCCCCTCCTGGTTTTGCGAATCCCTGCCGCTTCTGCTTCAGGGAAACAAAGCAGTTTTCGTCGGATCGGGGAGGCGTTCGTTCTTCTTCCTCGCCGCCGCCGATTACGCCAAAATCGTCTCCCGCTGTTTCCAATCCGATATCGCCGACAACAAAGTCCTGACCATCTTCGGCCCGGAACCGATGCCGATCCCGGAAGCATTGCGTCGGTTTCTGGTCGCCTACAACCCGGACGCCAGGGTCAACCACCTGTCCGTCTGGATGTCCCGCATGGCGGCGATGATTTCGTTCAATCCCGGCTTGAAGGCGGCGGTCGACCTGATGGCCTTTTTCGACCGGCACGATGATGCCGACGTCGAGGTTCCTTCCGATGAGGCCGACCGGCTGTTCGGCCGGTCGCGGACGACCGTCGATCAATGGGCGCGCACGTATGCGGGGGCGGCGGCTAAGTCAAAGGGGTAACCGGCGAGGTACATATGGTTGGCATAATCCATCATGAACTGTTTTTCAAACACCTCGAAGGATTTCCTCATGTGGAACGCCCGGAACGGTTGAAGGCGATTGTGGATCGGATCGAAACCGGTCCGCTGGCCGATACTCTCCCGTTCATCGAAGCGATCCCAGCTGAACCGGCCTGGCTGACCAGAGTCCACGACCCGGAATATGTGGATTCAATTCTGACCCTTAACGCCCATGATCCGATTGTGCTGGACTGGGGGGATACGGTGGCCACCGCCGCCACTCCGAAGGCCGCACTCTATGCCGCCGGGGCGGGGGTTCAAGGGTCACGCTTGGTCTTGAACGGCACGCTGCAATCAGTATTCTGCGCCGTCCGTCCTCCCGGGCATCACGCCGAACGCAATCGGGCCATGGGATTCTGCATCTTTAATAATATCGCCATCGCCGCCGCCGACCTGCTGGAACATGCCGGCCTGAACCGGGTCGCCATCGTCGACTGGGACGTTCATCATGGTAACGGGACCGAACGGACGTTCGCCGAGGAAGATCGGGTGCTGTATATCAGCCTGCACCAGTTCCCGCATTATCCCGGCACCGGCAGCCCCGGTATGCGGGGACGGGGCAAGGGGGTCGGATACACGCTCAATATCCCGCTGGG
>JAAZOE010000550.1 GCA_012797915.1 Candidatus Zixiibacteriota bacterium
CCGGTCCGGTCATCCCGGGCCGATTCCCATTCCTTGACCAACTGACGCATCTGTTGATGCATGATGCGCAGGCCGACCCGCTCGGCGATGGTTTGGATCAGCTTGACTTCGTCGCGCAGAAACGGGCCGCTGTCCAGAGTCGGCATTTCCCTGGTATAATAGACGCTTAACCGGCCGATGGTCCGGTCCTGGGCGATGATATCGGCGCTTTGAACCCATTCGGTTTCCACGAATCCGGACGTCATAAACGGGATGCCGTCCAACACCAGCTTGACCTGGCAGAGATCGGAGTATTGCAGTCCCGAGGGGATGGCGTTGACAATCCTGGTGCAGATTTCGCTTAATGGCTCGTCGGGCCGTCGCAGGATGTCCTCGATCTGGTAGAGGCAGTTGAGTTCCTTGGCCCGCTCCTGCAGCGATTCTACCAGGCGGTCGAGGGCCCAAAAATCGCCTAGCGGCTTTTGTTCGTCGGTCATGGTCCGGTCACTCCTCACGCGGTTCGGCCGTCGGCAGGGACGGCCTACCGGAAATATACCGTTTTGCGGGAAGGCATCCCAACGAAAAAAAAGAACGGGGGACCGCTTTCGGCGATCCCCCGTCCCGGGTACACCCATCTATATGAAAAGATATTGCCTAGACCCAGCCGCGGTCTTTGCAGGCCTGGGCCACCCGGCCCACGGAAATGACATAGGCCGCATCCCGCATGTACAGTTTCTTCTTGCGGGCCAGCTCGCTGACCGCCAGGAAAGCCGAGGTCATCTTAGTGTCCAGTTTGCTCAGGACCTCGTCCTTTTCCCAGTAATAGTTCATGTTGCACTGGACCTGCTCGAAATAGCTGCAGGTGACCCCGCCGGCGTTGGCCAAAAAGTCCGGAATCATGAAGATGTTCCGGGCGGCGATGACCTTGTCCGCCTCGGGCGTCGTCGGCCCGTTGGCCCCTTCGGCAATCACCTTCACCCGCGGGGCGATCTTATTGACGTTCTCCTCGGTGATCTGGTGTTCGAGGGCCGCCGGGATGAGAATGTCAACATCCTGCTCCAGCCAGGCCTCGCCCGGAAGAATCTCGTAGCCCATCTCGCGGGCCTTGTTCTTGTCGATACCGCCGAACCGATCGGTGATCGACAGCAGCGAGTCGGCGTTGACGCCGTCGAGCTTGCGGAACGAATACGACTTCTGGTCGTTCTGGTCCCAGCAGGCTACGCAGATGACCTTGCCGCCGAGCTGGTTGTACAGCCGGATGGCGTACTGGGCGACATTGCCGAACCCCTGGACGCTGGCGACCGTGTCGGCGGCCTTAATGTTCATCTGCTTGAGGGCTTCCCGAAGGGTGTACACCACGCCGTACCCGGTGGCCTCGGTGCGGCCCAGGGAACCCCCCATACCGACCGGCTTGCCGGTGATCAGGCCCGGATACTTGTTCCCGTGAATATGTTCGTACTCATCCAGCATCCACAACATATGCTGGGCATTGGTCATGACATCCGGGGCGGGGACGTCGCTGAGCGGGCCGATATTCTTGGCCAGCTGACGGACCCAGCCGCGGCAAATCTGTTCCTGCTCGCGGGCGCTGAGATTATGCGGATCGCAGATGACGCCGCCCTTGCCGCCGCCCAGCGGGATATCGACCACCGCGCACTTCCAGGTCATCCACATCGACAGCGCGCGTACGGTATCGATCGTCTCTTGGGGGTGGAAACGGATCCCGCCCTTGCACGGACCGCGGGAATCATTGTGCTGAACGCGAAAACCACGGAACACCTTCATCGTTCCATCGTCCATCCGAACCGGGATCGTGAAGGCGTATTCCCGCATCGGATTACGCAACAGATCGCGGGTGGCTTCGTCCAACTCTAATAGATCGGCCACCTTGTCGAACTGCGCCTGGGCCATCTGGAACGGATTGAAACCTTCTTTTGCCATGACCAAAACCTCTTAACTTAAAAACCCTATATGTAAGCAAGCGGTACCTGTTTTCATCGGGCGGCCGATTGAGGCCGATCCTATGAACATTGATCCATCCTTCCGACAGCCCTCAGTCGTAAGCGACCGTCAATGAGCAGGTTTCAGGTTGCCGCCTTTCTTACTTTGTTATTTTTTTCACAAGGCGAATATATACCCCTTTCACCTTTTGTCAAGCATTCTACGCAAGAATTATTGCAAATCTGGGGAGTAATCCATGCCCGGCAGGCAAATCAATCTGTTCCCCGGTTCCCGCGCCATTGGCTCGGCCACCATAATCCATTGTTATATATATAGATATGACGCGCCCAGACCCCCGTCATGAGGGTCGCTTCGAAATCGACCGATCCACGCCGGGAATCGGAAAACGGGAATTTCGCATAAAACCCCGGTCGCCCGGATATCGCCGCGATTCCCCGGTTGACCGAAGAGAGGGGTGTTCGACAGGAAATGACGCGATCTTCTCGGTCCGTTTTTACCCGCGGCTCGCCCGGAGGTACCGATGTAGTGTGACCGATGCCGCGATGATTTGTGTCTCGCATTCCGCGGTCGGTCTCGTATTACTTTCAGGGCCGGTGCAGGGACCGGCCCGCACAGGGTCGGACATCAAGCCATGGCAACCGTCAGCTTCGAAATCCCATCGTGATTGGTGGACACGGGGGTGCATCTATGAAAACCTTTGTGATGATGACCAAAATGTCGGCACGGAACGCCCATATCGTCGAGGTGAGCGCGAAGCTGCAGAACCGGGCCCGCGACAACGAGGCCTGGCTCAAACAGGTCAAGGACAAATGCCCGGAGGTCAAATTCGTTTCCCATTACGCCATCCTCGGTTATTGGGATTTTATGGACATCTATGAAGCGCCGGATGAGGAGGCGGCTGCGAAGATGTCCCTGATCAGCCGGGCGTTCGGCGCCCATGAGGTCGAAAATTGGTGCGCCATTCCTTCGGATCGGCTGCAGCGGTTGGCGCGGGAATTGAAAGACCTGGAGCGTGAGCTGGGCGCGTAGGCATCCGTTCCGATGATACCACGGTCGACGCCGGCGGCGCCTGCCGGCCGGTGGTCCGGAAGGCCGGACCGACCGGCATCGCCTCCTGTCGTCGTTACACCAGCGGCCGCGATGTTCGCGGGCCTCCCGCGATGACGGCGGTCATGCCCGCGAAACGCCACCCCGTGGATGAGGTCGCGGATGGTTTTATTTCGGGCGCCGTCGGCCGTTTTTACCCAGCCATCAACGATACCCGCATTGGGTGCAGGCGGTACGTATGTGCGCCGCCGGCCACCGAGGGTTCGTTCTCCATGATGGCCAGTGCCTCCGCTTCGTTTTCCGTTTCCAGAATTATCAATCCGAACACAGGTTCGAAACAGGGACCGGCCAGGAGCACCTTCCGCCCGGCCACCAGCCGTTTCAGGTACGCGAAATGCTCGTCCATGACCCGCTCTTCCTCGGGGGTCATCCGTTCCGGCCAGTCGGGCCGGGTGCCCAACAGCTCGACGAAGAAATGCTGCGGTTTGGTCATGTCGAATCTCCCGCCGGTTTGATGACGATGGCGTTTACATCGCCGGAGCGGTCAGGCGTGCCGTTTGGAGAACCGCATCCAGGCGAAGGAAAAAATGACGGCGCTGTAGACGACGAGGGCGATGATGTCCCGGGAAAGGGTGTCGATGCCGGCGCCTTTCATCATGATCCCCCGCACGATGCGCATGTAAAACCGCAGGGGATTCAGATAGGTCATATATTGGACGACTTCCGGCATGTTGTCGATCGGGGTGAAAAATCCGGAGGTCATGATGGCGAAGATGGCGAAAAACCAGGCGAAGAACATCGCCTGTTGCTGCGTGGAGGTGACGGTGGAGATGAACATCCCCATACCCAGGGTGGTGAACAGAAAGACCAGCGACAGACCGTAGAGCAGGGCCCAGGAACCGGCGAAGGGGATGCCGAACCAGAGGATGCCGACGGCCAGGGCCAGTGACATTTCCACGAAGCCCAGGATAGCGAACGGAATCGTTTTGCCCAGGATGAAAGCGGGCGTCGAGATGGGCGTGACCATGACCTGCTCCAGGGTGCCCATTTCCCGCTCGCGGACGATGGCCATCGAGGTCAGCATGACTGTGATCATGGTCAGCAGGACGGCGACGATTCCCGGCACCATGTAATAGACCGATTCGGCTTCGGGATTGTACAGCAGTTTCTGCCGGATCGAGATCGGCTGGGAGAGGTCGGCGACGCGTTGATTGAACTGGGCGGTGATCAGGCCGGCGTACCCCAAGGCGATCGCCGCCGAATTGGCATTGGAACCGTCGACGATGAGCGAGACTCCGGCCGCGGCCCGGTTTTCGAGGTTCCGGCCGAAATCTTCGGGAATGACCAGCGCGGCCTTGTACCGGTTGGCGGTGAAATCGCGGTCGAGATCGAGAACGGATACCTCCGAGGTGCCGGTGACAAAATAGTCCCCCGCCGACAGCGCCTGCGTGAATTCCCGCGACAGGCGGCTGTGGTCGAAATCATACACCGCCGTGTCGATCCGCCGGACGTCGGTGTCGACGGCGTACCCC
>JAAZOE010000551.1 GCA_012797915.1 Candidatus Zixiibacteriota bacterium
CGACTCCCTGTCCACAGATCCGACACCCAATGTCCGATGTGATATAAAATCAACACCGAGTTGGTGGTAAAGTACAGTCCAGCGCCATATATATGGGGACCTTGTGCCGCGTTTACCCGGTCGACATATACCGGGTGGCACGCTCAGGCTTTTGGCTTATGGTGCTCGTATGGCCGCGGTCTCCGACCGCGTTATATTCTGTCCCCCCTCGCCATTTGGAGGAGGGGCTGGGGGCGAGGGAACGACGCGAAACTCAAAAAACAGCAAAACGAACCCATTTCTCGGTAACCGCAAGGAGGCCAACCTGATCCACCTATATCCGGCATGGGGGAAATTACACTATCATTTACCGCCCGATGGCAGTACCTTGGACCCATGGTAAAACCTTCGTATTCCTCAGGATTCGGCGGCTTGGGTATCGCCCCCGGCCTGCTGGCGGCTATCGGCCGCCTGAAATTCACGGAGCCGACTCCCATCCAGCGTCGCTCGATTCCGATCGGCCTGGAGGGCAAAGACCTGATCGGCGTCGCCCAGACGGGAACCGGCAAGACGCTGGCGTTCGGCATCCCCATGATTCAGCGGCTGGCGCGGCTCCGCGGCAATGGATTGGTGCTTTTGCCGACGCGCGAACTGGCGGTGCAGGTGAACGAGGCGATTCAGGCGGTGGGGGCGCAACTTGGTCTCCGCACGGCCGTGCTGATCGGCGGAGCGCCGGAGGGGCCGCAGAAACGAGCCATCGAAAAAAAGCCACGGGTCATCATCGCCACTCCGGGCCGGCTGGTGGATTTCCTCGAACAGCGGGTGGTAAATCTGGCCAATATTCAGGTTCTCGTTCTCGATGAGGCCGACCGGATGCTCGATATGGGCTTCGCGCCGCAGATCAACAAGATACTGCGGGTGCTTCCCAAAGACCGGCAAACCATGCTGTTCTCCGCCACCATCCCGCCGGAGATCGTGGGACTGGCCCGCCAGCACATGAAACTGCCGATCAACATTGAGATCGCGCCGTCGGGGACCGCCGCGGAAAAAGTCGTTCAGGAAGTGTTTTTCATCGAAAAAGAGGCCAAGACCCGTCTGCTCCAGGTGCTGCTGGCGGAGTATCTCGGGGCGGTGCTGGTCTTCACCCGCACCAAGCACGGCGCCCGCAAACTCACCCGCGACGTCCGCGCCATGGGACATGCCGTGGCCGAGATTCATTCCGATCGCAGTCTGGGGCAGCGCCGCGAGGCCCTCGAGGGATTCAAAACGGGCAAGTATCGAGTCCTGGTGGCCACCGACATCGCCGCGCGGGGCATCGATGTCGCCGGCATCGAGTTGGTGGTCAACTATGATTTGCCCACCCAGACGCAGGATTATGTGCACCGTATCGGCCGGACCGCCCGGGCCGGCATGGCCGGCCGGGCGATATCGTTTGCCACCTTCGATCAACGAAGCGACATCCGCGATATCGAACAGTTGATTCACACGGGGCTTTCGATCAAGCCGGTGCCGGCTCTTCCGCACGACAAGGCGCCGCGAAAACTGCCGGCCTTCGTCATCGAAAAAGAGCGCGCCGAGAAGCTGCGCAAGCCGTTCGGCCGCCCAACGAAAAAGATCACCGGCAGACGGGCCCGGCGGTAGGCAACCGCATCCCCGTCCGGTCGTCGGGGCTTACTCCGGCGGCAGGTTCTTGTGCGATCCGTCGCAGAACGGCGGCCTTTGCGTCCGCTTGCACCGGCAGAAGAAGTACCGTTTCTTCTCGGTGATTTCGAAGGCCAACGGCACGAATTCGGTCCCGTGATGGGAGCCGTCGCAGAACGGCTGGGTTTTGGACCGGCCGCACCGGCACCAATGATAGGTCCCCGGTTCGCACTCGATGGCGATCGGCGTGCGGGCGGCGATAACGGGTTCGCTCATGATTGCCTCCTTGTATCATCTTCTTCGATAGCGAGTCTTCAATACCATTGGATAGGTAATCAGGGGAGGCGACAAAGTAAAGTAGAATCATCGGCCGTTGTGACGATGGAGGCGGAGGCGCGAACCCGCCGGAAGAAAATCGCCGCGAAGGCTTGCCAATTGGGGCGGATTGAGTACCTTACAACACGTTCAATCGCGTTTGCCGATTGTTAGAGCGAGTTGATTTATGCATGAAATCGTGGCTGGTGTTTATAGAGGCGACGGCCAGGAATCGGTCCATCACGGGGCGGTGGCGGTGGTCAACGCCAAAGGGGAACTGACTCATTCCGTCGGCGATCCGGATTTTTTCACGCAAGCGCGGTCGGAGGCCAAACCGTTTCAGGCGATTGCCCTGCTCCGGTCCGGTGCGGCCGACCACTATCGATTCACCGACAAGCAACTGGCGGTCATGTGCGGGTCGCATATCGGCACGGATGACCATGTCCGCACGGTCAAATCGATATTGGATATCATCGGCCTGGATGAATCATACCTGATGTGCGGGACACATCCGCCGATCTTCTACGCGCTTCAAAACCGTTTGCCCCGCGCCAACGACAAGTTTTCCCCCCTGCAGCACAATTGTTCCGGCAAGCATGCCGGTTTTCTGGCGCTGGCGCGGTATCTGAAGGAAGATCCGACCAGGTACCTCGACCCGGCGGGGCAGGTCCAGCAGTCGGTCCTCGACGGCATCAGCGAGCTGTATGGGTATCCTCGAAATAAAATCAAAATCGGAATCGACGGATGTAGTGCGCCGGTGTTCGGCCTGCCGCTGAAGCAGGCGGCGGTGGCCTATGTCCGATTGGCCAATCAGATCAGCGATGATCCGGCCATGTGTACGATTCTGGGACGGATCAAGCGGGCCATGACCGCGCATCCGGAAATGGTGTCCGGCGAGGGGCGGTTCGATCTGGCGCTGGCGCGGACGTTTCCGGGCAACGTCGTCAACAAGATCGGGGCCGAGGGGATCGAGGGGATCGGCTTCACCGATCCGCCGATGGGCATCGCGGTCAAGATACTCGATGGCAACGAGCGGGCGCTGTATCCGGTCGTGATCGAGGTAATTCGTCAACTCGGCCTCCTGAGTGGGGTCGATATGGCCCGGCTGGCGCCGTTCGCCCATCCGAAAGTCACCAATTATCGCGGATTGCTCGTGGGGAGGATTGTCCCGGAATTTACCTTGAAAAAGGTCTGAGGATTCATATATTGACCAGACGTTGATGATAAAATGGGAAGATGAGCATGGCGAAAAGACCGATAGAACCGTTTCGAATCAAGGCCGTCGAGCCGATCAGCCTCCTTCCGGAGGCCCAGCGGCGACGGATCATCAAAGAGGTCGGATTCAACGTTTTCCGAATTCGGGCCGAGGACGTGTTTATCGACCTGTTGACCGACTCCGGCACCGGATCGCTTTCCCAGTTTCAACAAGCCGGCCTCATGATCGGCGACGAATCGTATGCCGGCAGCCGGAACTGGTTCCATTTCGAGCAAACGGTCAAGGAAATCTTCCAGAAGAAATTCGTGCTCCCGTGCCATCAAGGGCGGGTGGCCGAGAATATCCTCTTTTCGACGATCCTCAAGAAAGGGGATTACGTTCCCAACAACACGCATTTCGACACGACCCGCGCCAACACCATGCACAAGGGTGGCATCCCGGTCGATTTCCCCTGCCGGGAAGCGGATGACGAGAGGTCCGATTTTCCGTTCAAGGGAAACATGGATATCGACCGCCTGCGGGCCTTCATTCAAAAGGTCGGGCCGGATAGAGTCCCGGTTATCATCATCACCGTGACCAACAACTCGGTCGGCGGCCTGCCGGTGTCGATGGCCAACATCGCGGCCGTGCGGGGGGTCTGTGATGAATTCGGCATCCCCTTGTTTTTCGACGCCGCCCGATACGCCGAAAACGCTTATTTCATCAAGCGGCACGAATCGGGGTACGAAGACCGGACGATCATGTCGATCGCGCAGGAAATGTGCGGTCACGCCGACGGGATCATGATGTCGGCCAAGAAGGACGGCCTGGCCAACATGGGCGGATTTTTGGCCATCAATGACGAAAAGCTGTTGGGCCGGCTTCAGGAGATGCTGATTCTGATCGAAGGCTTTTTGACTTACGGCGGGCTCAATGGCCGCGATCTGGAGGCGATTGCCATCGGTTTGAAAGAAGCACTCTGCGAGGATTATCTGGACTACCGGGTCGGCCAGATCAGATACTTCGGGGAAATGCTTCAGCAAGTCGGTTGTCCGATTGTTACCCCGACCGGCGGGCACGGGATCTTCGCCGATGCCGGAAAGCTGTTGCCGCATATCGAACCGGCCCATTTCCCGGCTCAGTCGATGGTCGTTGAACTGTACCGCCGGGGAGGAATCAGGGCGGTGGAAATCGGGTCGATGATGTTCGGGGATAAGGATCCCAATACCGGCAAGGCGGTGGCCCCCAAACGGGAACTGGTCCGCATGGCGGTGCCGCGCCGGATGTACACGGCGAGCCATCTGGAATACGTCGTCGATATTGTGGCCGAAATCGTGAAAGACAAAGACCGGCTGCGGGGGTATAGAATCGTCAAGGAGCCGGCCTATTTGCGGCATTTCACTTGCGAACTGGAAGAAATGGCCGGATATCCGGCGGGAGCGATTTCGGGGTAATGGCATGGAAACGGGCCAAAAAGAGTGAATAGTTATTCACCTTTTCTGCAGGAACCATGCAGACCGAATCGGCGTTTCAAACGGTTTTTGGACCCTAAATGGTGGGGAATCAGCGTATAAGCCGAAGAAAGCCTTGGTTTCTGGTTCTTTGGAGAATTTCGGCCGGATATTTGCAGGAAGACAGTTTGGAAATCTTCTGTCCTTGACATTATGGACGGAATTAATTACACTTCGTTACGACCGTTGGGTTGTATAACGATAGGAGACATTATCGAGCGTAGCTAAAGGGTTTGAGTTCTTAGCGATGAGGGAACGGCTTCGGGCGACGTGCTTGGAGGCTCGTGAGATGAACGGAACCGGTGACATACCCTTTGGCTGCGGTTGGATAGTGTCTGTTTTTTTGTCCGTCCAACCGTGTTAGGGCCTGTCCTTGACATGGTTTTTTGATGACCCTTTCGGCGGGACACATTTTTCCCCATCAAGTGAGAGTCGCGGCGCTGGCGATTGCCTGTCTGGCGGCGACCATCTGGGCCGGTGAAGGGCCATTGTACCCCGACTTCGAAGCGACCATTGTCTCCGCCAATCATATCATCGTTCGGTACTCGCCCCGTTTCTCCGCGGACCTGACCGTTCTCGACCGCGGCGACCTCCTGCCGACCGGTGATTCCCGCGGCTGGGGACGGTCGTTTTTGGTGGCCGTGCCGCCGACCGGCGAGGTCGATTTCACGTCCGACTACACGGTCGCCGGATACGCGGCCAGGACTGATCCTGCCGCCTTCGCGGACTCATCGACTCCCCTGGTACGTTTGGCCGGGTTTGTGGAAGCCCGAGGACATCGCCTGGCCCGATTCCACCTGTTTCCGCAACGGATCGAGGGTGGCCGATTGACGGCGTATAAGGACTTCGTCATCGATATCACCTTTTCCGGCGCCCCTTCCGGTCCGGCGAAGGATGCCGGGATATCCCGCCTCGATTCCGTTTTGGCCTCGGCGGCAGTCAACGCCGAGCAGTTTTTTACTCTGGGAACGGCGGCCCGTATCGGCGCCTTGCGGAAACCGCTGGCGGAACCGTTCGACGATCGTTCACAATGGGTCAAAATCGGCATCACTGAAGAAGGGGTGACCCGGATCACCGGCGCCATGCTGGTGCAGGCCGGTATATCGCTTTCGGAGTTGCGTTCGGATTCGTTGCGGGTATTCTACGCCGGCGGGCGGCCGCCGGTTGATGATCCGACCGCGCCGGAACCATCTTTCGATCAGGTGGCGATCAGGGTGGAGGACGGGGGAGACGGTCGATTCGACCCGGCCGACGCCCTGTACTTTTTCGCCGAAGGGCCGCGGCGATTTGAATATACCGCCGCCAAACCGACCTATTACGCCCTCCCGTATGACCCGTCAAACGTGTACTGGCTGGCGATCGGCGGGTATGAGTCCGAGCCGGCGGCCCGCTGGGGAATCGAAGACGGAACTCCCTCGGGGACGCCCGATGCGGTGGCGGCGGTCGGCCGTCAGTTCGTACGGGTCGAACAAAATCATCTCCTGAAGACGGAACTCGACGGCCATATCCGCGACTATTTTTCGTGGTACTGGTCGGATCAACCCACCGTGGTGGCGTCCGTGAATCTCCCTCATCCGGCTGCCGGAGACTCCATCGATATCGAATTGGGAGCGGCCGGCGAGTACAGTCGGGTGCAATTGAGATTAAACGGCGTAACCATGAATCGGTACTCGGCGGCGGGCAAATATCATTTTTGGGACAAATCCGGAGCGGCGGTGCCGGGACTGAACACGATTCAGGTCAATATGCAGCCTTCGGGAAGTTATGTCGCCTACCTGGATTACCTGACCGTCTCCTATACCAAACGATTGGCCTACGCCGGCGGCCAGATGGAAATGAATTCTCTGGATCGAACCGGGTGGGTTCGATATGAGGTGACCGGCTACACGGCCTCCCATCTGACTCTGGATATCACCGACCCCGATCAACCGGTGCTGGTGTCGGGGGTCGAAATCAGCGGCGATACGGCGCGATTTCAACTGGCGGCGTCGTCCGAGACGCCCTCGCGGTACATGGTTTTCCTGCGTTCATCGGCCTTCAGTCCATCGGCCCTCGAAAAAACCGACGTCGGCGGTCTGCGCCGCGATCTGACCCAATATGATTGCATCGTTATTGCGCCGGAACAGTTTTTGCCCGCGATGCAGGCCTATGCCGATTTCCGGTTGTCGCAGGCCGGGAAACGGGTGAAGCTGGTGGCGGTCGAGGATATCTACGACGATTTCGGATTCGGATTGGCCTCGCCGATGGCGATCCGCAATTACCTGGCCTTCGCCTATGAAACCTACGCCGCGCCGGCGCCGTACGCCGCTCTCCTGGTCGGGGACGGCCATTACGATTTTCAGGATTATCTGGGTTTGCATGCATTGTCCTTTATCCCCCCGTACGTCTGGGCGCGGGAATACTCGGTCGGCGACGACAACTACGTCTATTTCGGGCGGCTGGACCGGCTGGATTCGGACAGCAGTTACGTTCAGATTCCCGACCGCGGTTGGGATATGATGATCGCCCGCTGGCCGGTGCGGTCGCCGGGGGAAATTGCGGCCTATATCGAGAAGCTGAAAGCCTACGAATCACCGGCGACCCAGGGGAGCTGGCGCAGCCGGATCACTTTCGTGGCCGACGATGAATATAAAGGGTCATATACCGGAGAAATCATTCATACCGCCCAATCGGAAACGCTGGCGGTGTTTCATACGCCGGTCGCCCTGGATCGTCAGAAAATCTATGCCACGGATTATCCCTTTACCTCCAACGGCGAAAAACCGACGGTCAACGATGCCATCATCAGGGCGATCAACGAGGGGACGCTGATGGTCAATTATGTCGGCCACGGGTCGCCGGATGTCTGGGCCGACGAGCATATTCTGAAACGGGCCGGCGATCTATCCCGCATGCAAAACGCCGACAAGCTGGCCGTCTTCATCGCCGCTTCCTGCTCGATCGGGTTCTTCGATGCGCCGGAAAAAGAGGGGATGGCCGAGATGTTGTTCCGGCAAGACGGCGGCGCCATCGCCACCGTCTCGGCCACCCGCCTGGTGTATGCCTCCGACAATTCGGTCTTCAACTATGATCTGTATGATCTCATTTTTGGCGGCGCATACAACGTGGTTGAGGCCGCCTTCACCACCAAACTGATCCATCAATACGAACGGCCGTACGATTTCGCTCTGTTGCTCAATGATCGTTCCTACCTGGTCTTCGGCGACGTTCTGGGGTCGTTGGGATTGCCGCGCTTTCGGCTCGAGATCACACCCGGCGCCGACAGCGTCCTGACTCCGTTGCGGCGGTTTGACTTCACCGGCCGGGTGGTCGATGAACAGGGGGCGGCCGCGGCGACGGCCACCCGAAGCGAGTCGAGCCCGCCCAACGCCGCCCCCGCCGGGAACGAACCATAGCCGGAAATACGCGACGACTGTCCGCCGTAATCGACATCCAGCGGGACAATGAAACTACCCGCAAACTC
>JAAZOE010000552.1 GCA_012797915.1 Candidatus Zixiibacteriota bacterium
TATACGAGGCCTCACCTGGTTCCAAGTACTCTCTTGTACAGATCGACCGTTTCGGGGATTACTTTTTCGATATCGAACCGGCGCGCCCGGGCGATGGAGTTGGCCCCCATACGGTTCCGTTTATCTGTCTGTTTCAGGATATCGACGGCGGCGGCGGCGTACCCGGCCGGGTTTCCGGTCGGACAGAGCACGCCGTTGGCGCCGTTTGCGACCACTTCCGGAAGTCCCCCGGTATCGGAAACGACCAACGGCAGGCCGCAGGCGGCGGCCTCGATGGCCGAGGTATTCAGGCCCTCCCAGCGGGAGGTCAACAGGAACAAATGGCCGGATTTAAAAATCGGGGCGACCGGTTCCCGATGGCCGAGAAGATGGACATAGTCGAGACGACGTTCGGCGATCAGCGCCGCCAGCCCGTTTCGCTCCGGCCCCTCCCCCAGAATAATCAAACCGGCATCGGGAATTTCGGCATGGACCAGTTCCATGGCTCGGATTGCCGTGCCGAAATCCTTTTCGGTGGTCAGGGCCCCGGCGGAGACGACGAGATGTTTATATCTGGCCGCAAGAGCGAGGATCTCGGGATCGCCGCCGGGGGCGGATTCGACCGCCTGCAGATCGATACCGGACGGGATGATCGCGATGCGGTCCCGATCGACACCGGCCATCGATAGAACGTCGGCGACGGCCGGGCTGATGGCGATGAAACGGTCGACATGGTGTCGATATTTGAACCGGGCGCCGAAGAGCCCCCGGGGCGGGAACGCCACCCGTCGGGTGACGACCAGTTTCAGCGGCGGAATGGCGATTTTCAGCAGCATCCCCAGGGTATGGGCTTCGGAATCATGGGCATGAACGATGGCCAGGCGGTGCTTCAGGATGGCATCCCGCAACGGCCGCAGGTGCAGTTTACGGATCAGGGAATGGCGCGACAATTCCACGATCGGCATATCCGCCAGGCGTGCGGCGATGCCGCCTTCCGGCGGACAGGCGACGACCTGCGGAATCCCCCGGCGATGCAAGCGGTCGGCCAGAAGCGCGACCTGCCGTTGGCCACCCCGAAAGGCGCATCCGGTATCGATATGTAGAACCCCGATATCCGGCATCCGGTCACCCGCGGTTCTTTCGTTCGGCCTGCCGATATAGTTGCCGTAATTTTGCATATTTGAGCAGAGTGCCGTTGGCGGTCAGTCCGGCGATGAGAAATCCCTCCCAGCCATCGCGCCATCCTTTTTGAAAAACAAATTTGCGGAGAAAGGACGACACCGGTTTGAACACCAGCTGGGACGGGCGAAACGATTTGCCGGAGGCGAACAGGTCCTGCGCCCCCAGCGTCGTGTACTGGTCCTGCCGGCGGGTGAAATCCTCCAGCGTGGGATAGGAATAATGCAGGAGCGTGTTGTTGAGCTTTCCCACCGGGCCGTCGACTTCGACCTTCTCGTGCACCAGCGCTGGCGTGAAATGTCCCGCCGACCGCTTAAACAACCGAAGAACGTAATCCGGATACCAGCCGGAATGCAGAATCCAGCGTCCGAGAAATTGCGTCTTGCGCGGAATCATATATCCGGCGCAGGGGGGGTCGGATTCCAGCAGGTGGACGATTTCATTCTTGAGGGTGAACGACACCTCTTCGTCGGCGTCGATCGACAATACCCAGTCGCCGGTGGCCTGTTCGAGGGCGTACTGCTTGGCCGGACCGAAGCCGCGCCATTCGGGGCGAAACACCTTCGCTTTCAGGCTCCAGGCGATCTCGACCGTATCGTCGGTCGATTCCGAATCGACGATAATGATCTCATCGGCCCAGGAGACCGACCGCAGACATCGTTCGATGTTGGCTTCCTCGTTTTTGGTGATGATGACGGCGGACAGTCTGGTCATCGAACCTCCTCCGGCAGCAGGCGCTCGATCATCGTGAAGACATCATCCACGGCGATGTCATAAATGTTGTAGTCGTTGTCGGAGATGACCGCCCCGGATTGCTGGCCATAGGGACGCCACATCTCAAAGTTTCTGCCGAAACGGGTGTACAGACCCACCACCGGGACTTTGAAGGCGCGGGCGATATGCACCAGCGAGGTATCCGGGGAAATCAGCAGCGTCAGGCGGCTGATGATGGCTGATATTTCCAGCAGGTCCAGTCCTTCCGGCACCGGGCTGACGCGCCGGGGGAAGTGCGCCGCCAGCGCGGCCGCCCGCGCATGCTCGTGCGGGTCGGCGCTGATGATGAGGTCATGGCCGGGGTATTGGTCCAGCAACCGCTGAATCAATTGCCTGGTTTTTTCCTCCGGCCAGACCCGGGTCGGCCGTCCGGCGGAGATGTTCAAGCCGATGACGGGGCGGGATCCATCTTTCCACAGGGTCGCATAGAAGCGGTCCGCCATCTGCCGGCATTCCGGCGGGATGGTCGGCGGCACGAACCGTTCGAACCGTTCGACATCGAGACCGAAGGCGGTCAGGAGTTTCAGGGTGTTATCGATGACATGGGCGCCATCGCCGGTGCGGAACTGGTAGTTGAAGTCATAGAAGGCCCGATGACGGGTCTTCCCCACGCCGATATGCCAGGCGGAGCGGCGGCTCAACTGCGACAGGAACAGGGCCGTCACGCTGTCATCGCAGATCATGTCGACGATGACATCCGGTTTGAGACGCCGGACCTGCCGGAGCATGCCCAGATCGTGCCAGACGTTTTTGGTATAGAGATAATGGCCATCGAGGCGGGCGTCTCGGCGGACGACGGCAACGTTGCGCGGGGAGCAGATGATATATTGTTTCAGATGCGGACAGGTGCGCTTGAGGTTTTCGAACACCGGCAGGGAGATAATCATATCCCCCAGTTTTTCGGGCCGGATGAACAAGACTTTTTCGATGGCGGTCGGATCGATGCCGGTGAAATTAGTGCGCCCTTTGCGGAGGAAGGCCGAAAACAGGGCAAATACCGCCCGTTTGACGCCGTGCTCCATGGTTTTCAGCGGCGACCGTTTCACCGGACCATCACCTCATCCAGGCAGGCTTCCAGGCGGTCGATCATCGTCTCCAGACGGAAACAGGCGCGGAACCTCTCCCGTCCGGCCAGCCCGAAGGCATCCCGCCGCCGGTGATCGAGGGTCATCCGTTCGATGGCCTCGGCCAGAGCGGCCGGATCGGCCGGGTTGATCAGCAGGGCGGTCTCGTTTTCGACCACGACTTCCGGTATCCCCCCGACGCGGGTGGCGACTGTCGGCAGGCCGGCGGCCATCGCTTCCACCAGGACGATGCCGTACGGTTCGATCACGGCCGGATGGACATACAGGTCGGCGGCGAAAACGATCCGTCGATGGTCGTCCAGAAGGCCGCCAAAGATGAACCGGTCGGTCAGTTCGTATCGTTTGACCAGTTCCATCAGGTCGGTTTGCCGGGGGCCGTCGCCGAGGAAAAGATAGAAGATGTTCGGTTGGCGGTCGGCCAGGAGCCGGGCGGCTTCGATCAGGTGTTGGTGTCCCTTCTGAGGCACGAACCGTCCGGAGGTCAGGCAGACGAAGGCATCATCGGGCAGGTCATATCGGTCCATCAGAAAACGGCGGCCATCGTCGCGGGTACCCCGCCAGAGCGTTTCGTCAAGGCCGATCGGGATGACCTCGAACCGTTCGGGACTCAAAAAGCCCGAGGCGATGATGTCGTCGCGCAGGGCGTTTGAGGGAACGATGGCCATGTCGACGAAGCGGGAGAACAGGAATTTATGCGACAGGGTCTTCTTGGCCAGGTTGACCCCAGGAGTCCAGATGATGCGGTAGTTCAGATGATGGAAGGTGCGGGCCAGTTCGGCCAGGCGGACATCCTTGACGAAATTGCAGAGCATCAGGTCGATCGAAGCGGCGGAGGCGGCCTCGGCCAGTTGGCGCACGGTGGTCGGGTGGAAGTCGCCGGAGATGGTCAGGGGAGCAACGACCGCCTCCGGATGGGCCGAGATGCGTCGGAGAAAGACCGACCCCTCCCGCCCGGCAAACGTCACCCGGTGGCCCCGTTGGGCCAGTCCAATGCCGGTCAGCTCCATCCAATGCTCGAGGCCGCCCCACACGCCGGCCTCGATGGAATTGAGCAGCAGGATGTTATGCGTCGTCTGCGCCATTGTGGTTCTTGAACTGCATTTGGTACAACCGCGCGTACAGGCCGCCTTCCCGCAGGAGGGACTCGTGGGTGCCCTGCTGGACAATCCGGCCCGATTCGATGACCAGGATCAGATCGGCCGAGGTGATGGTCGACAGGCGGTGGGCGATGACCAGCGTGGTCCGCCCTTTCATGAGTTGGTTGATCGCCTCCTGCACCTGAATTTCCGATTCGGTATCGAGCGCCGAGGTAGCCTCGTCGAAAATCAATATCTGCGGATTTTTCAGCAGGGCGCGGGCGATGGCCAGCCGTTGCCGCTGACCGCCCGAGAGCATGCTGCCGCGATTGCCGACCACGGTGTCGTATCCATCGGGGAACTGCATGATGAAGTCATGGGCGTTGGCCATAGTGGCTGCATTGATGATCGCCTCGTCCGAGACAGGCTCCATTCCATAGGCGATGTTCCGCCTGATGGTATCGTTGAACAGATACGTTTCCTGGGTGACAATCCCCATCCGGGCGCGCAGGTCTTTGGTGGCCACCGTGCGGATGTCGATGTCGTCGATTTCGATCCGCCCTTCCTGGGGATCGTAGAAGCGAGGCAAGAGGTCGAACAGGGTCGATTTGCCGGCGCCGCTGGGGCCGACCAGGGCCACGATCTGGCCTTTGGGCACCGTGAAGGAAACATGGTCGATGACCCGCTCGCCGGTATCATAGGCGAAGACGATATCATCATAGCGGATGAGGCGGGAGAATTCCGGCAGCGGCCGGGGGTGGTCCGGTTCCAGCACTTTCGGCGGCGTTTCCAGGACCTCGAAAATCCGTCCCGCCGCGGCCAATCCCTCCTGGAGTTTGATATGGATGTTGGACAGCGACTTGATCGGTTTGATCATCGAAAACAGGGAAAAGACGAAGAGGATGAAATCTTCGGCCCGCAGGGTCGAGTCGGTCGAGAGGATGCCGGTGCCGGCATACCAGAGGATGAAGATGCCGGCGGCGGTGGCCAGCATGTCGTTGATCGGCGTGGCCAGCATCCGTATCCGGGTCATTTTCAGGAGGGCCCGGAAATACCGGCCGGTGGCGGCGAAGAATTTTTCGATTTCGAATTTGTCGGCGGCAAAGGCCTTGACGATGCGGATGTTGCCGACCGTTTCCTCCAGCACCGAGTTGACATCGGCCATCCGTTCCTGCGATCGGTAGGAGTATTTTTTCAGCTTCCGTCCGATCCGGTAGATGAAGAGGAACATAATCGGCAGGATCAGGGCCGCCAGAAGGGTCAGTTTCCAGCTCAGGATAATCAGGAAAGCGGTGAAAATCAGGACGGCCAGAAAGTCGGAGACGAGGTGATTGAAGCCGAGGTCGATGGTTTCGTTGAGGACGACCACGTCGTTGGTGACCCGGGAAATCAGCTGGCCGGTGCGGTGGCGGTGGAAATAGGCCAGGGACAGCCGCTGATACTGTTCGAACAACCGGTTGCGGATGTCGCGGATGAACGATTGCTGGACAAAGGCCATGAAGAAGCCCTGGATGTAGAGAAAGAAATTCTTGAGAAAGGCGATCACCAGGGCCACCCAGCAGATCCGCACCAGCGTGGTCGATTTGCTGGGGCGGACGATGAGAGAGTCGACCTGCCGCTTGATCCAGAGTTTGATCTTGTCCGGCGCGGCCATCACTTTCTGCAGGAAGGTTTGGTCGGATGATATCGGAATCGTCGTCTCCACCTGCGCCGTCGGCGCCGTCACAGCAGGAACCGCGGCCATCGGGGTACTGACGTTGAAAATCGTCCCCAGAAGCGGCCCGATCATCCAGATGAATGCCCCGGACATGGCCGAAAAGAGCATGGCCGAGACGGAGGCCATGATCAGGCGGCCCCAGTACGGTTTCAGCAGGCGGAAGGTTTTCTTATACAAAACATCCATTGGCGGTCAACATAACACAATTGCGGGGGCGGGTCAACTGCGGTTGAAGACTCTAGCGGCCGAGTTTGTCCACCCGGACGGCATCGGCGGGAATCTCCAGGGCGAACTTCTTACCCGGCAAACCGATATTGTATCGTTGTTCGCGGACGAAACCGCGGACATGAAAGTCCTGCCGCTCGTTGTCGTAGCGCCCTTCGGAAATCTGGTAGAAGGGGAATTCGGAGCGGAAGGAGCCATAGGCCAGGGTGATGGAATCGCCGCAGGCCGGGCTGACCAGCCATTCCCGCATCGGATACTGCCGTTGCTTTCCCGCCAGGCTGACCGTTCCGGCAAAGCGGCCATCGAGGTAGCGAGCGGTCCGTTTGGCCGCCGAGACCATGAGGAGGTCATCGCCGGCCCGATGCCGCCCCGAGAACAGCGACAGCATGTACAGCAGCACTTCCCCCGGTTCGGCGCAGGCGGTCTCAGTGAGAAGCTTCTCTTCGCGCGTCACGAAGTACTCGTTGCGGCCGTCGAGGTACAGGGTGACCAGGCCGTCGATGATGGTCCCCTTGAATGCTCCCTTGCCGAAATATCCCCGGCCGTAGAAGCCGACCGAATCGCCGGAAAAATAGAGCTCGGTGGAGAACGAGAATTTATTGCCGCTGTCATTGACCCGCAGGTCGATGAGATAGGCGGCGGAGCGGAACTGGTCGGCGCGCGCCGCCTGCAATTGGCGGAAGGCGGAGAGGTCGGCGTCGCTGAGCGGGGGCGGGGCGGAGCAGGAGAGGACGAATCCGGCCGCGAGGATGACCAGAAGCGGCCGCATGGCTACATCCGAACGCCGGAAAAGAGGTACACGCTGACCTTGATAAACGGCCCCAGGATAAACATCAAGGGAGAATATTTCAGGACGAAGCCGCTGAGGATGAGCGCCATCAGGACCATGGGGGAATACTGTTCGATCCGATCGAGGGTCGGACCGTAGCGGGCCGGCAACAGGTGGCGGAAGATATGGGAGCCATCCAGCGGGGCAATCGGCAGGAGATTGAAGAAGGCCAGGGAGACGTTGCCGATAATCATGAACCAGAGCATGTAAATCAGGGGCATAAACTTTTGCGGTATCGCCCAGTCGCCGATCAGACGGAACACCAGGCCGGACAGAAAGGCCAGACCGAGGTTGGACAACGGCCCGGCGGCGGCAATCCAGAATTCGGTTTTTCCTCCTCCGCGCAGGAAATAGGGATTGACCGGCACCGGTTTGGCCCAGCCGAAGCGAAATTGGGTGATCACCAGCATGAGGGTGCCCATGAAATAGGGTTAAGCGTCAACCGTCCGGCGTCGCGGGCGGTCGTATCGCCGAAATGATAGGCCATCCGGGCGTGGAAGTATTCATGGACCGTCAGCGAGAAGATCAACGCCGGCCCGGCCAGAATCCATGTCCGCCAATCGTAATTCATACCATAGTACCTTGAAGGTTATACATACGACGATGGCCGGACAAAGTCAAAATAAATCCGGAGACATACCCGGAACGACCGCGCGGCCGCGCCTGCTTTCAGCGGGAAACATAGGTCGAATCGAGGTCGTAAAACCGCCAGGGCTTCTCTCCCCCGTTGCGAATGCCGATCCGTCCGGAGGTGCCGATCCGCGATGGTTCGCGGCCGCAATCGAGGATGTACATCTGCGGCCCGGTCAGGTCGAGACCGTTTTCCTTTCGGGTGAGGCCGAAGGCCCGGCAGAGCTTGCCGGGGCCGTTGCTCACATACGCTGATTTGGCGGGGGAATTGGCGGCCATGATATCGCGGCCAAGGACCGGTTCGGCGGCGCGGATCAGAACCGCCGCCGGAAAACCCTTTCGTTCGGTAACGACATTCAGGCAAAAA
>JAAZOE010000553.1 GCA_012797915.1 Candidatus Zixiibacteriota bacterium
CATCCGGAATCGGCTGAGGAAGCCGCGGATATTGTCATCCAGGCAGGCCGGTACGGGCAACGGTTGTTTATTTCCGGATTTTCCAACACGATCGACCCGTCGGGGGAATCGTTTGCCGATCTGCTGGTTTTGAAAACCGACCGGTTAAACGCGATCCTCGACATCAACCGGCGGGACTTCCACGTCACCGTCGGCGCCGGTTTCCCAGTGACCGAAATCAACCGCCCTCTCGCCGCCGAGGGACTGTGGTTTCCGTTCGGGGACACGCAATACCCCGGCTCATTCGGCGGCGCCCTGGCCGCCGGTCTAAAGGGTCATGACGGCGTCCATGTCGTCCCGTTCAGCCGTCACCTGCTGTCCATAACCGCCGTTCTGGCGGATGGCTCGATCGTTCATCCCGGTTCGCTGACGTTCAAATCTGTTTCGGGGTATGATATCTCCCGGTTGTTCTACAACAGCTGGGGATATCTGGGTATGGTGATCGAGTTGTCTTTTCGGGTATTGCCGTTGTCCGAAAAACAGCCGGAATCCTCTCCTCTGACGCTCATTCCCCCGGATCATGACGCTTTCGTCGAACAAATGAGCGGCCGGGAGCCGTCGGCTGAACTGTATCGGACCATTAAGAACCGTTTCGATTCCCGAGGTCTTCTGCCCCTGATCTGATCCCAATTCGCTTTGACATCCGTCCGTAGATATGGTAGATTGAGCGATACCGGCGCCGCGGAATAACTGAATCGGGGCGTCGAAACTGATTAATGGCCATGCTGTTTACCTATGAATCATACCGGCGGCTGTTGGAGACGATCGGCCGTAGCGGATACGCCATATACGGGATCGAGGATATCCTGGCCGCCCGCGCGGCCGGGACGATTCCGGACGGCACCTACGTGGCCATCCGGCATGATGTTGACTATTTTCCCGATCGCGCCAAGGCGATCGCGGAAATCGAGGCCGAGCGGCGGATCAGCACGACTTATTACATCCGCCGCCGTTTCTTCGATACCGACATCGATATGGTTCGGACCATCGCCGGTCTGGGACACCAGGTGGGGTATCATTACGAAGAAGTGGACACGCATCAGAAGGCGCCCAACCTGCAGGTCGGCCGTGACGCCCTCGGGTTCTTCATCGGCTCCCTTCTGGATATCGACCGCCTCGGTTTTCACATCCGGTCGATCTGCGCCCACGGCAATCCGATGACCGACGTCGACAACCGGCAAGTGGTGCATCTCCTCCGCGACCCCGAGGTTCTGGATCATCTGGCCTTCACCTACGACCGCGATGAAATCCGCACCAAGATTATCGAACGGCTGATCGGCGACGCCTCCATCGACATCACCGGCCGGGATTTTGACCTGTATATCCCGGACACGGGACGGTTCAATCCCCGGTTCAATCTCAAGGACCGAATCGACGACTGCGCTATCGCCGGACTGCGGAGTCTGGATGATCTGGACCGGCTGTTACAGGACGGCGCGCATCGCCGCATCTACATGAACATGCACCCCGACCGCTGGTCGGGGGATCCGGTCACCTGGCTCTTCGACTGGAGCCTCGATACCGTCAAGAACCTCCTCAAGGCGGTCCTCGGCAAATCCGGCTACCGGGGGAATCTGATCGGAACCAAAGCCAAAAAGCACCATCGCGCCGTCATGGAGTCGCTGGGAGAAAAAACGGATGAAGGCCAGGGTTCTGGTTCTTAACGGCTTCGTCAAAGGCTGGAACATCCTCAAGAGCCTGGCCGACGATGGTTTCGCGGTCAACTGCGGCCATCATACCCCCGACGCCCCCGGACTCTTCTCCAATCGTATCGATGACCGCTCCGCCAATCTGGTCTATCCCAACCCCAAAATCGACGAGAAGGGGTTCGTGAACGCGGTGCTGGAGCATCTCGGCCGGTTCAGATTCGATATCGTCCTGCCGGTCAACGCCGCCGAAATGATGGCCCTGGCCCGCCAGAAAGACAAACTCTCGGCATTGGCCCTGTTTCCTTTCGAGACTTACTCCAAGCTGCTGCTTTTGCACGATAAAAAATATTTCTTCGAGCTGCTGGCGGCCCAGTTCGATCCGGACGTCATGCCCCGCAGCTGGTCGATCGGCGACCAGACGCCGCCGATCTCCGATATCATCGCCAAAGCCGGACTCGGCCAGGCGGCCTTCCAGCCAATGGACGATTACCCCACGGTGGAGCATTTCCTCAACGCCCAACCGGGAGTTATTTATCCGCTCATGGTCAAGACCCGCCGGGCCACCTCGGCCGTGGGCATCTATCGCGTCCGCAACGAAACCGAACTGCGCACCGCCTGCCGGATTCTAGGGGAGGTCGATATCATCGTCCAGGAAACCCTCGCCGGCCGGGGCGTCGGAATTTCGTACGTGCGCTGGGACCGCCCGCCGCTGCTGGCCCGGTTCGGCCATAAACGGGTACGGGAATATCCGATCGCCGGCGGGGCCTCCACCAGCCGCGAACCGTGGGACTGTGACAATCATCCCCTGACGGCCAACCTGGCCGGCTTCCTGGAGCGTCTCGACTGGCATGGCGTGGTGATGTTCGAGTTTAAGGAGGTTGTCGACGGCGGGGGGCAACCGGCGTACAAATTCCTTGAGGCCAATCCCCGCTTCTGGGGGTCGGTGCCGCTGGCGATCGCCAACGGCGTCAACTTCCCGGCCCTGCTCTGCCGGGCGGCCCTGGGACTCAGTCTTCCCCCGGTGCAGAATCAAAAGAAATATCGCGCCCGAATTCTGTTTTCGGACACGCTGTCGATGATCTTCAATGTTTTTCACGGATACCGAGTGGGGTATCATCTCCGCGATTATTTCAATTTTCGGCGGTTGAAACTCGACGATATCGACTTCCGCGATTTCTCCGCCACCCGCAAAATATTTCGCCGAATGGCGGTGGAATTCTTCTCTCGCCTGCGCCGAAAGCCCGCTTGAGGGCGGCCGGTCGTCTGTTGTGCAAAAGGTGAACAGGCTGCGCGCGGCTGGATAAAATCGCCGTCCGGTTGGTAATGCCCCCCCGGGGATTTCCGATATAGCCAATACTAAGCTCATTTTTAGGGCATTTGTGGAGGCATCACTATGCGTATGGTGATGATGACCCTGATACTGGGGCTGGTCGTGGTCGGTTGCAGCCAGCAGGCCCCGGATATCAGAGAATCGGCCGTCGATGAGGCTTCGCAGGAAATCCGCGCCAGCGAGACGTTGAGTTCCGACAATCAGCTGCTGGCGGGGAAGGAGCAGTATCTGAAAGGCGACTATCGCCAGGCGGCCAAGCATCTCCTGCGGGCGATCACCAATAACCGTCAAAACTGGGAAGCCCATTATTACCTTGGTCTGACCGAACAGAAGATGGGCAAGCAGGACCAGGCGGTGGAATCGTTCCGCACCAGTCTGCGGTACTGCCCGCCGGAGCGGGAGGCGACGGCCCGAATCAATTATGCGTTGGGGTACAGCTACGAAAGGCTGGGGAATTCGCCCAAGGCGCAGGAACAGTATGCGCGCGCGGTGACGCTGTGGCCCGATTATACGGAAGCCAAGGAAGCCATGGCGCGGCTGGCCGGTTCGGTCACCAAGGCGCCCCAGCCGAAGACCGAATCGGGCGACGACGAAGCCCGATAGGGCCGACACCGAGGGGAAACCGATTCGGCCTTACGGGCGGATCGGCTGAAAACGAGCCGGCGAAGCAGGGCGCGGCAAACCTGGTGGAAGCGAGAGGGCGGAGGAAGGACAGCGGGGAGCGGCAACCGATGAGGCGTGACCTCCCTCATTGTACATAGATGTTCATAGATGGCCGGAGAGGCCCCGCGTCTCCCCGGCTGTTTTTATATCTTTGAGGTTGAACCATCATTCGCTCGGCATTACCTTTCCGGCAGGCAAATCCAACGAGGGTGTGCGCGCATGGAAATACAACCGTTCATGATCGACGATTACGGGGCGATGATCGCGTTGTGGGAGCGGTCGGGACTACCGTTCGAAAAGGACGGCCGCGACAGCCGGGATTCCATCGAACGGCAGATGTTCGACGACCATATCGCCATCATCACCCTCAAGGAACAAGGCCAACTGATCGGCGCGATCATCGCCACCAGCGACGGCCGCAAGGGATGGATCAACCGCCTGGCGGTCGACCCGGATTTCCGGGGACGGCGGCTGGCGGCCCGTTTGATCGAGGCGGCCGAGGAAAAACTGGCCGAAATGGGCGTCTCGGTCATCGGCGGCCTGATCGAGGACCAGAATTTCCCCTCTATGGCCGCGGCCAAATATTGCGGCTATGAAGGGTGGGAGCACCTGGTCTATTTCCGTAAGAAGCTGAACAAATAAAATTTTCGTGGGTCAGGACCCCGCCGTGGCGGGCGGTCTTGACTATTCGAGGCAGCATGGAATATCCGGTTTGCCAATTACTCAATTCCCGTATCATCATCATCGGGGGGATGGCCCTGGCGCATCTCTTCGTCTTCCATTTCGCCATCGCCGGCGGGCTGTACCTGGGGCCGGCGGAGTCGTTCGCCCGCCGTAGAAACGATCCCGCCCATCTGGCCCATCTCCGGGGCCAGAGCCGATTTTACCTGCTGATGACGATCCTCTTCGGGGCCGCCATCGGGACCGGAATATGCGTCACGACCAGATTATTGCTCCCGGATGGAATACCATGGCTTTCACGCGACTTTCACTTGGTCTGGGCAACAGTTTCGGTCCTCTTCGCAGTCGAATTCACGGCCATTCTCCTGTATTACTTTGGCTGGACAAGACTTTCCCCCAGACGTCACCTGATTATCGGCTGGATAAACCTTGCCGCCGCCCTGCTATCGCTGGCGGCGATCAACGGCATTCTGGGTTTCTTGCTTGCCCCGGTGACTTGGCCGGAAACCGGCAACTTCTGGGCAGGCTTTTTCAATCCGAATTTCTGGCCCTCGCTGATTTTCCGGATATTTGCCTGCCTGGCGTTGGCCGGGCTATGCGCCACGTTCACGGCCGCGCGGGAGAAGAACGAAGCTTTCAAAGTCCGACTGCTCCGGCGCAACGGTCTGCTTGTTCTGGCCTCGATCGCGCTGGCCGTACCGGCCGCATATTGGTCCATTAAAGCGCTACCGCCGCAGGTCGCAGCCGGATTTGTCCCTGGGACGGATGCATACACCCCCCTGCAGGTGGCGATGCTGACCGCGGCCGTGCTGGCTCTTTTGACTCTCCTGGGGACAATCATCTTCCCGCGTCACTGGGGGTATGTTTCCGCCGGGATATTGCTGCTTTGCGGTTTATTATCGCTGGGGGCGTTTGAATGGATGCGAGAAAGTCACTTTGGGTTTATGACTTTCCCCGAAGCTGCCGATCTTGCGGCCTCAAGGCAATGGTCGCCATTGGCCGTATTTGTCGGTACGTTCGTAATCGGACTGATCGTCATAGTCTGGATGCTGCGGATATTCATGGTGAAATCGAATACCGATCGGCAGCAATCATGATCCGGAATAAAAAAGCCGGTCTGCGGCCGGCTGAGATGACGTCCCGAGGGAACCCTTAGTTCGTCGCCTGCGTGCCCACCATCTTATCGAAATAGGAACGGAACACCCCCTCCGGCTGCGCGCCGGTCACCCGGCCGATTTCCTTGCCGGTGGCATCGAAGAAGATGGTCACCGGGATCCCCCGCCCCATCTTGAATTCCTCCGCGACGTTTTTATCGCCGTGCAGAATCACCCAGGGAAGCTGCATCTGTTGAATGAACGGCATCACCGGATCGCGGCTGTCATCGACCGAAATCCCGACGATCTCCAGCCCTTTCGGTTTGTATTCCTTGTAGAGCGCCTTCAGCGCCGGCATTTCCATCCGGCAGGGCGGACACCAGGTGGCCCAGAAATTAATCGCGAATGGTTTGCCGACGAATTCCGACCATTTCCGCTTTCGGTTGAAAGCATCATCGAGGACGAATCGCTCCGAGGCATTATTCTCGGTCTGGACCTGCCCGCCGGCAGAACCGCCACCCGAGGGCTTGGCCGTTTCCTTGTCGCCGCAACCAAGCCAGAACAACCCGGCCGTGATGATCGCGGCGCCGGCAAGTATCAACAGACGTTTCTTCATCATCCCTTTATATACAAAACGACCGCTCATCGGCGGTCGTTCCGTAAAATTTCGGCCCCGATCGGCGATCAATTCCCCTTTAGCTGCTTGTTCTTCATGAAATCCTCGAACTTGACCGTCTTGTAGGTGTCGTCCTTCATGTAGTCGAGAATATCATAGAGGACTTCCTTGGGCCGGTATCCGGTAATCGGCGCGATTTTTTCTTGGGCCGGAGTAACGAACCAGTATGTCGGATACCCGGTGACTTTCCATTCCTTGGCCATCGCCTTTTGGGTCGTAATCAGGCCGTCGATATTCAACGTATCCGGCGAATCGCCATCGACGCTGACGTTGATATAATTGTCGTTGAAAATCCTGATAATGTCGGGGTCCTTGAAGGTGGTGGCGTGCATCCGCTTGCAATACCCGCACCATTTGGCCGTAAATTCGAGGAATATCTTCTTCCCCGTCTTCTGGGCCAGCTTCAAACCGTCGTCATAGTCGTACCAGACGATCTCGGCCCCGCCGGGGGCGGGAGTGTTAGGGACGGCGGCGACGGTCGGGGCTTTGATCACGGCGTCCGGCTTGGCCGCGACCGCCTTATCCTGGGTCAGGCCCGCCAAAGGAAGAAAAGCGACGATGACTAAGAGCACAAAGAACTGTTTCATACTACTCCATGGTGTCTGCAGCCGGGACCGCGCCCTTTTGAGGTTATATGCTTTTCCAACTGTCTTAGTCTATGGAATTTTCGGGAAAAATCAAGCCGTTTTTGGCCGCTTACAGGGAGCCGGCGGGAGCGAGAAATACCTTCGATTCACCCAGAATCCGACGAAGATCCTCGATGACGTCGTTCCGCAGGCTGACATGCAAACCCTTGGGCCGGATCTGCAGTTCCTCCCCGTTTTTTCGGGTCACAATAATCACGTCTTTTTCCCCCGGATGGGCCTCGAGCACCGGCCGGACTTCGTCCATCCGGGTAAAATCCTCCCGGTCAAGCTGAAGCACCAGACGGCAATCGTAGAATTCGGTCAGCCGATCCAGCGGTACCACCCCGGTGGCCAGCAGTTTCGGCGCTTGGCCTTCCCGGGTCGATATCCGTCCCGATGCCAGAATGATGCCGTCGACGGCGATAAATTCCTTGGCCTTCTCATAACTGTCCGAGAAGAAGATGAGTTCCAGACTGCCGCCGAAATCCTCAATAGTCACGAAAGCCATCTGGTTCCCCCGCTTGTCCGGGATAACCTTGATCGCCTGAATAATCCCGCCGACCCGGGCTTCCTTGCCGTCGTCGGCCGAGCTGATTTTCTGCGAGGTCCGCGAGGCGAACCGGGCCAACTCCCGGCGGTACCGCGCCAGCGGATGGCCGGAGACATAAAACCCGAGCATTTCCTTTTCGGCATTCAGCCGGACCGCCAGTGGCCAGTCCTCGACGGCCGGGATGTCGGGCGCCTTGCGGGTCTGGTCGGCGCCGCCGCCGAACATGTCGACCGTATGGCTGTCCCGCTGGACCATCTGGCCATAGGCGATCATCGCCTCCAGGACCTCCCCGATGGCCCGCCGGTTGGCGTGCAGGGAATCGAACGCCCCGGCCGCAATCATCGATTCCAGCGCCCGCTTGTTGACGGCGTGCAGGTCGACCCGGGAGACGAAATCGGCCAGAGAAGTTAACCGCCCCCCTTCGCGCCGGGCGGTCAGAATCTGCTCCACCGGGCCGCCCCCGACATTCTTGATCGCCTGCAGGCCGAACCGGATTTTCCCGGCCACGACCGTAAACGTCCCGTCCGATTCGTTGACATCAGGAGGCAACACCTCCAGCCCCATCCGACGACACTCTTCCATCAGAATTACCACCCGGTCGGAGTCCCCCATTTCCGAGGTCAGCGACGCGGCCATGAACTCATGGGGATAATAGACCTTGAGCCAGGCGGTCTGGTAGGCCAGAAGGGCATAGCAGGTGGCATGGGCCCGGTTGAAACCGTATCGGGCAAACGTCTCGATCAGGTCGAAGATTCGTTCGGCCGCCTTCTGGTCGACCTTGTGCTTCACCGCCCCCTCGATGAAGCTTTTCTTCTGCTCGTTCATGATCTTGACGTCTTTTTTCCCCATCGCCTTGCGCAACAGATCGGCCTGGCCGAGGGAGTATCCAGCTAAAAGATTGGCGATCTTGAGCACCTGTTCCTGAAAGACAATGACGCCATACGTATCCTGCAGAATCCTTTCCAGCAGAGGATGGTCATAGGTGACCTTCTCTTTGCCGTGTTTGCGGTCGATATAGGTGTCGATCATGTGCGAGTCCAGCGGACCCGGGCGGTAAAGGGCGTTCATGGCCACCAAGTCGGTCAACCCGGTCGGTTTCAATTTGGCCAAGTAGTCACGCATGCCGCCGGATTCGAATTGGAAAATCCCGGTGGTGTGCCCGGCGCCGAACAACTGGAAGACCTTCGGGTCGGCCAGGTCGATATGTTCCAGGTCGATTTCCCCCTTTCCGCCGGCCTTGATCATCGCCACGGAATCGTCGATCACGGTCAGAGTCCGCAGACCCAAAAAATCCATCTTGAGCAGACCGACCTGTTCGATCCATTGCATGTCGTACTGGGTCGTGATTTCATCCTTGTTGCTCTTGAATAACGGAACGTAGTCGGTCAAATCGGCCGGGGCGATCACCACCCCGGCGGCATGGGTCGAGGCGTGGCGGGTCAGCCCCTCCAGCGTTTTCGACAGGGCGATCAGTTTGCCCACTTGGGCGTTGGAGGAAACCAGTGCCTGCAGTTCGGGAACCTGCTTGAGCGCCTTCTCCAGCGTCATATCAACCGCGGCCGGAATCATCTTGGCGATCCGGTCGACCTCGGAGTAGGCCATCCCCAGCACCCGGCCGACGTCCCGCACCACCCCGCGGGCCGCCATGGTGCCGAAGGTGATGATCTGGGTGACGTTATTGCGGCCATACTTGTCGACCACGTAGTCAATGATTTTCCCACGGGTTCGGTCGGCGAAATCGATGTCGATATCGGGCATGGTTACCCGTTCGGGATTCAAAAACCGCTCGAACAGGAGTTCATACTTGATCGGATCGACATTGGTGATGCCGAGACAATAGGAAACGATCGACCCGGCGGCCGACCCGCGCCCCGGCCCGACCGAGACGCCGTGGGTGCGGGCGTAGTCGACGAAATCGCGGACGATCAGGAAATACCCGGCGTATCCGAGCTGCTTGATAACCTTCAACTCGAATTCCAGCCGCCCTTCGATTTCGGGGGTGATCTCGGCGTACCGACGTTTGAGTCCCTGGCGAACCAGCTCGGCCAGATAATCGTCCGGCGTCTTGTCCGGGTCGGGGATCGGGAAGGCCGGCAACAACAGGTGACCCAGCTCGATTTCAAGATTGCAGTGTTCGGCGATCTTGATGGTGTTTTCCACCGCTTCGGGGTAGGCGGCGAACACCTCCCGCATCTCCTCGGCCGACTTGAAATAAATCTGGTCGGTGTTGTACCGCATCCGGTCGGTGTCGGCGACCATTTTGCCGGTCTGAATGCAGAGCAGGGCATCGTGCGCCTCGGCATCCTCCTGCTTAAGATAATGGCAGTCGTTGGTGGCGACCAGCGGCAGACCGAACCGTCCGGCCAAATCGACCAACTGCGGCAGGATTTGCTGTTCCTCGGCCAGACCATGATTCTGTATCTCGATATAGAAATCGCCCGGAAACAGCTCGGCATAGAATCTCGCGGCGTTCTCGGCCCGCTCGGTATCCCCCTGCGCCAGCCAGTACGGGACTTCCCCTTTGCGGCAGGCAGACAGGACGATCAACCCTTGTGCATGCGAGGTCAACACTTCCCGGTCCATCCGCGGCCGATGGTAGAATCCCTCGCGATAGGCGATGGAGGAGAGTTTCATCAAGTTCTTGTACCCGATCTGATCCTTGGCCAGAAGGACCAGATGGAATCCGCCGTCGGGGTACCCCGGCACCCGCTTGTGGTCGTGACGGGAGGTCCCGGCGATATAGGCTTCCATCCCGATGATCGGCTTGATCCCGGCGTTGCTGGCCTTTTTATAGAACTCGATGGCCCCGAACATGTTGCCGTGATCGGTGATGGCCAGTGCGGGCATCCCGAATTTCTTGGCCGCCGTGATCAGGTCGTCGATCCGGCTGGCCCCGTCCAGAAGCGAGTATTGGGTGTGGTTATGAAGATGTACGAAGCCGCTTTTTTTCATCGCTCACGCATCCGCCCTTCAATCCAGCGCTATGGTATCAGAAAAACGGGGTCGGTCAAGAGTTTAATTGGAGGAATTCACATCCGGCTATCGGCCAACGGCTTCCAGTTTTCTCGTGAGCATGATGCGATCGGGGTCGATCCGCACCGCCTTGACACCTTGCGGAAACGGCCCCAATGGATGCTCATTGATTCGGCCGATGCCATCCAGACGAAACGACTCCCGCGTGCCGTCGGCCAGTTCCACCTGGACGGGGATGGGCGTCTCGAACCCGGCATCCACGCCGGAAAGATCGAAGGAAAGCGACAGCATGGGGCGGCCGCGGTCGTCGGAGGTGATTCGGTATTGACAGGCGATATCGGGAATCTTCCAGCCATACAGCCATTGATCGAAAAACGGTTGGGCGCGACGGGGACCGAGGTAATGACGGGCGGCATTGATGAAATCGACACTTCCGGCCTGGCCGCCGCGATGGCCGCGAAGGTAATCGGCCAGCAGGGCGCAGAAGAAGTCGGAATGATACGACGGCCCGTCGATTTCGAACCGAAGCATCTGGAGCATGTAGGCCGCCTTGGCATACACCAGGGCGACATAATCGCCCGGCGAATACGACTGCAGAAACCGGAACCCCATGATAATCGGTCCGGCCCGATATCCCCGCGAATAACCGCCGTCGATCTTCCCTTCCTGAACGACCAGCCGCCGCCAGGCATCGACCAGCTCGTTCCAGGCGGTGGTATCCTTTTTCCGGTCGAGCAGATACAAAGCCGCCGAATACTCCGCCAGCCCCTCCGAAAGCCACATATCGCGGAACGTCTTCGGCGTGACCGTGTGCCCCCACCACTGATGGGCAACCTCGTGGGCGCGGAACCGCGCCTGGTCCCGTTCGGTCTCGAACGAAATGGTCGACAGATGAATCAATCCCGGACTGCTCTGGCCCGAAAACGTCGGCTGATCGACGATCTCCAGACTGGTAGCGGTCGGCGGCCCGAACCGGTCATAGAAAAGAGCGAACGACTCCTTGATATCGGTCATCACCTTACGGGGAATGCCGCGGTTGAACACCCCCTGGCTATTCTCCCGGCGGATATAGAGAGTCAGCGGAATCCCCCGGATCGAATCTTTCAGCGTATCATACACCCCGGCGGCGAAACTGACATAGGAAATATCGTTGTCGGCGCGATAGGTCACGATCCGTTTATCTTTCTCGACCCGTTCGTCGATCTTGCGGCCGACCGATATCAGCGCCAGATCTTTATGCAGTGTGTAGGTGATGGTGTATCCGCCGAGGACCCGTCGCGGCAAAGCCGGAAACCAACTGGTCATGTTGACCTGATGGCTGGCCGGACCCATGCCGGAGATGAATTTGCCGCGATAGTAGACGGTCATCCGTTCCGGAAGCGAGGTTTGACCCTCGGCCCGGGAGATATACAGGTTGTTGCGCCGGAGCTTCTTGATGAAATCGAGTTTGCGGCCGGAATGGTCCTTCACCGAATCGACCGTGAACAGGTACGGCAGATTGAACATCACCCCGCGACGGTCATTCGGCTTGAGGAACATCGTCGCCGCCGACTCGATCTGTCCCGTTTCTTTCAGTTTCACCGCGACCTGCGTGGAATCGACCTCCACCGGCCGGGAGAGGATCGTCTTGTCGAGGTTATATCCCCCCAGCAGATAGGGGGCATCGAATTTCGTGTCGAGCAGATAGATTTGAAGTTGTTCGGTGATTTCGGGCGACAGCAGGATGATTATCCGCTCTTCGGGACTGATCTCGATGTCCATCCAGACCGGCAGACTCTGCGGTTCCCGGTAGGTCCAAAGCCCTAATTCCCCTGCCAGATCGACGCCGAAATATTTGTCCGGGGTATCGAGCATAAACCGCAATTTTTTCCCGTTCTCTGAAGGGATCTTCCAGGTTTCCCAGGGGCAGACTTGGTCTTTCAGTAGGGCATAGATATCATGGCAACAGAAATAGGCTGACTGAAACGGGATGCTTTTGGCGCCGTGGAATCGGTCGTACCAGCTGTTTTCCATTCCGGTGGTATCGAGGATTTCTATTCGACCCTTGCCGCTGGCGGCCCCGAGATAATAAAAATCGTATTGCCGGGGCTTCGGGCGTTGGAAGACCATGCCCTCTTCAAAAACGACCCGGATGGCCTTGCCATAGTCAATATCAAGGCGATCGATTATCATCGACGCCGCCCGCGATTTGAATTTCCCGCCGACATCGGGGAAGGCGCCCTGTTGTTTCGCCGCCGACACGACTGTTGTCATGGCGCCGAAAAGGAGGAACAGCCCCAAGATCGCTTGGGTGCCCCACCCACAGCCCGCCGAAGGCGGGCGACGGGTGGGTTTGCCCGGCATACACCTGAGAGGCATGAACCGGGTGTCCGATCGCTTGCAGCGGATTGTGAAGATCCACTCTATTTTCCTCGATATTGCCATCATACTAATGACGCACCGACTTCCCGAATGATGCAATGGTATCGCCGCGCGACCCTATACGGCATCGATGATGAATTTAACTCCCAGATACACCAAAAACAGGGCGCAGAGCGATATCAGTATATAATACGGTTTGCCGACCAGAAGTTTCTTGCCGATGGCGATCATGAACGAGACGAAGGTGTACCAGACGAGGTCGGACGATATATGGCCGACATAAAACACCACCGGCCCGGCCGGGCCATGGGCTAGCGACTTGGTCAAAAAGGCCGACCCGATGGTCGCCCACCAGACGATCCAGTACGGATTGGTCAGCGAGGTGGTGATTCCTTTGCCGATCAACAGCCCCGACTTGGCCCCCGGCTGATTGGGATCGAACGACAGCCGCCCGCGGATGATATCATAAAACATCATCCCCCCCATGGCCACCAACGCCGCTCCTCCGACCAGTCCGATGACCGTGAAGGCGGATTTTGAGGCCAGCAGTTCCGACAGCCCGATCGCCAACGCGACCACGACCACCAGCTCGGCGATGGCATGCCCACCGACCAGAATCGGCCCGGTCCAGAACCCTCTGCGGGTCGATTCGGCGATATCGACGGTGAGTAGCGGCCCCGGCATGAGCGCGCCCGACAGGCCGACCCCGAAGGCCATGAAAAACAGTTCCACCAGCGTCATCGCGATAATATACGGACGGAGAACCCCCTTCCGCCACGAAAAGGTGTTCACGGACGTTGTGCGCGGTTCCGCCCGTGGCGGATCCCCGTCCGCCGCGAAAAGCGTCATCGCTTTTTAGCGAGTAGGTCGCGTTCCGAATGAGTCACGCCGAAGGTGTGACGAAAGAGAAACCCGACAGATTCCTACTCGAAAAACCGTCCGTAATAGAAAATGATTCCCAAAGCCATCAATAGCACGCTTGTTATGGCCTGTATTCCGGCCACAAATCGTATCCGGCCATATGGTTCATACTCAGTTTTATGAAGAAATAATAAACGTACCCAGTTTCCGAAACTGAAATCTCGAAAACCAACATTAAAAACGTTCAATATTGCAAATTTTCCGACTTCTTTAAGAAGCCGGTATTCACCCTTGACTCTGCCGATACTTGGTAGTTTCAGATGGGATACTGAATCATGATAATGGCGCAAATCACTAACCGCCCTATCCTCTATAAGTTCGGCCCCCTTTCGACTATATACAATTTTGTATATTCCGCTGTCTTTAAAAAGGAAGACCATGCTAATGAAACATAACCATGATAGAATAAGCATATATCCTACAATGGCAAATGGCCTTCGTATATTAGAACCGTACTCAAAAGGCAAATCGAAAATGATTCTTTCAAATAGATTCTGTTCATGCCGTTTCAGGGCGCAAGTTATCTGCCTTTCTTGCCCCCGAAAATTGTTTTCTCGAAAATACGTCTTGAGCGATTGTAGCTGTTCCGGGGCATCCGCATACATCAATCTTCGCAAGCCTCTTGCCCTTGATAGTGACTTCATGGTATATACGGACATAGTATCCGGTTGGAATATTACGCCTCCAAGTTCTGCATCCTGAAAATTCGTGCGCAAAAGCCTCGTGCCTTCAAAAGCACCTCCATAACCAATCATCCTCACGGAAAGATCTCCTTCGTACTCGACAAGATCCTTACCTTGAAAAGCGGCGCTATCAAAACGGCATTTCCCAAGAAATAGAGTATTGGAAAAATCGGCCGGCCCCATGAATCGGACTCTGTTGAAATATGTATCTTCGCGGAATTCTGATACAGCAATTACAACCCATGAATTGAAGATCGATCCTTCCATATTCACGATTGATTCAAATCTATCCGCCGAAAAGCCGCAGGACTTTTCAAATATATTGTTTATTGAGTACATCGGTTTTTGGAATACGCGGTTAGATATATCAACGTTCCCCGTAAATTTCGTGTTCTTGAACCTAATAACCGATCTTATAGGATTATTGCCATATATGATGATTGAATCGTGTTTGACAATTACGTCGCCAGTAATCACACAACTATCCACGTAGATGTCATGATTTGCCTTAATGCGGGCCACTATCGTGTCTGCGGAGACGATGTCGCTGGTGCAACGGAAAATTGGGTTTCCTTCGGTGGCAAACACTTCTCCCACAATTATGATAATGCATATGGAGACGAGCCCCAAGGATTTGGATATCCGCTGAAGTAGATCTTGCTTGGTCATAGCTACCCCTTCCGCACATTACGATTATCAATAGGCTATTAAATCAAACAGGAATGTTTTCAGAACGCAATCGATATTTCGGAGGAAACGTCTAAAAAAAACGGCGTCAGGAAGGGGTTCCTGACGCCGCTGTAGCTTTCTTCACCCGGCAGATGTGGATCCACCGCAGGCGGACCGGGCACAGATTTTACTCGTAATCCGACTCGATATAATCCTGAATGTTGCTCGATCTTGCCAATCGCTCCGTCAGGCGACGCGATAAATCCTGGGCCGAGTTCTCGCCGTACACCTTGAGCATATGGTTCATGGCGATCACTTCCGAGATCACCGTGATGTTCTTCCCCGGCGACACCGGAATCGTCACCAGCGGAATCTCCACCCCCAAGATGGTCGTGTACTTGTCCTCGATCCCCAGCCGCTCGTAATGGGCGGTCTCCTCCCAGTACTGCAGGCGCACCTCCACCTCGATCCGCTTCTGGATGCGGATGGCGCGGATGCCGAAGAGGGCCTCGATATCGATGATGCCGATACCGCGGACCTCCATATGCTGGCCCAGAAGCTCCGAGGACTGCCCGACGATGAAGCTGGAGGATTTGCGGGTGATCTTGATGACGTCGTCGGCCACCAGCCGATGCCCCCGTTCGATCAGGTCCAGGGCGCATTCCGATTTGCCGACCCCCGACTTGCCGGTGTATAGCAGGCCGACGCCGTAGACGTCCACCAGCGTCCCGTGGACCGAGATGCTGGGGGCGAAATAGTTGTCCAGAAAGACCGACAGCCGCCCAATCAGCTCGCTGGTCGACAGCCGCGAGGAAAAGACGGCCGTCTTCTTCCGGTCGGCCATGGCCAGAAGCTCGACGGGCGGCGGGATTGACTTGGAGATGATGATCCAGGGCATGTCGAAGGAGAACAATCCCTCCAGCACCTCCACCAGCCGTTCCTTGGGCAGGCTGGAGATATAGGCCATCTCGGTTTCTCCCAGCACCTGCGTGCGGCGATGGGGGAACCGCTCCAGAAATCCGCCTAGGGCCAGTCCCGGCCGATGGACTTCGGCGGAATCGATTTTCTTCTTCAGACCCTCCTCGGAGTTGAGGAGGGTCAGCATCAGGTAATCCTTTCGTTCCTGAAAGGCTTTGGCGACCGTGATTTCCGGCACGCTCCTTCTCCCTTAGAAATCGACCGCGTCGGGGTCGGTTTCCGGTTTGGTGGCTTTCGAGGCGACGGAAGTGATCCGCTTGGGGTCTTTGTCCCGAAGTTTGCCCTTGTATTTTTTCAACTGGGCGCGGGCCTTGTCGAAGACCGCCTCGATCGACGCATACATATCGGCCGATTCCTCGGTCGAACTGATGGTCTGTCCATAGACCTTTATCTGCGTCTCGGCCATCTTGCGGTGCTTTTCGACGTCGAGGATCAAATGCACCGAGACAATATTGTTATAGTATCGTTCCAGGGAGGCGAAATTCTCTTCCGCGAGGTCTTTCAATTCCGGCGTGAGTTCGAAATGACGGGCGGAAATTCTGGTTTTCATTACGACCTCCTATTTCTTTCGGCCGCGGAAGCGCTAGTAAATCGGCTTGCGGTCAAAGAAGTGTTGGGTTTCGATATAGCGGATGGTGCCGGTCTTGGCGCGCATGACCAATGAATGCGTCCAGGCTCCTCCGCTGAAAAAGCGCACGCCCTTAAGCATGTCCCCGGACGTGACGCCGGTGGCGCAGAACATGATCTGGTTCCCCCGGGCCAGATCGTCCAACGTCAGAATTTTGTCGATATCGGTAACGCCCATCTTGCGGGCGCGCTGAATTTCCTCGTCGTTGCGGAACCGGAGCCGTCCCTGCATCGCCCCCCCGACGCATTGCAGCGCCGCCGCCGCCAACACCCCTTCCGGGGCGCCGCCGGTGCCCAAGAGCAGATCGATACCGGTGTCGGGCAACGCGGTGGCGATGGCCGCCGAAACGTCGCCGTCGAGAATGAGATGAATCCGGGCTCCGGTGGAGCGGACTTTGGCGATCAAATCCTTATGGCGATCCCGTTCCAAAATCACCACGGTCAGCTTTTCCACGTGCATGCCCAGGGCGTCGGCAACATCACGGACATTCTGTTCGACCGATTTGTTCAGGTCGATGGCGTCGGCCGCCTTGGCGCCGACGGCGATCTTTTCCATGTAGGTGTCGGGAGCGTGCAGAAAACATCCTTTGGGGGCCAGGGCCACCACGGCCAGGGCGTTGTTGCGGCCATAGGCGACCGAATTGGTGCATTCCAGCGGGTCCAGGGCGATATCGACCTCGGGGTTGCCCCCCGCGCCGACCTTCTCGCCGATAAACAGCATCGGGGCCTCGTCCCGTTCCCCCTCGCCAATAACCACGGTACCGTCGAATCGAATGCTGTCGAAGGCCCGTCGCATCGCCTGAACCGCCGCGGCATCGGCGGAGTTCGCGTCCCCTTTTCCCATCCATTGGGCGCAACTCAAGGCGGCTGCTTCGGTTACCCTGACAAGCTCCAAGGCCAGGTTCCTATCCATGTCGAGCCTTTCCTATATCGAATTATGGTGAATCGTTGGCGGTTTCCAACCTGCACATATCTGGATTATTATACCCCCTTTGATGCCGTCCTGCCGGGCGCATGATCGTCATAGCAAGCATTATTTCGACCGCCGTCGGAACCGGGCCGGGAGGATCTTGGATTCCTCCCTATATTTGGTTACGGTTCGACGGGCCAGTTTGATGCCCTCGTCCTGAAGAATCTTATAGATTTCCTGGTCGGAAAGCGGTTTTTCCGGGTCTTCGGCCCGGATCAGCTCCTCGATCCGACTCTTGACGTTCCGCTTGGAGGTCTCGCCGCCGTCGCTGCGGGCGATCCCGGTGTTGAAGAAATACTTGATTTCATACACCCCGTGGGGCGTCTGGACATACTTGCCGTTGGAGACCCGCGAAACCGTGGCCACGTTCATGTTCACTTTGCGGGCAATATCCTCCATGATCAGCGGCCGCAGGTATTCGCTCCCCTTGTCGAAAAACTCCCGTTGTTCCTCGACGATCGCCTCCATGACCTTGATCATGGTGTTACGCCGCTGATTGACCGAATTGATCAGCCAGCGGGCCTGCTCCAGCTTCTGGCTGATATATTTCTTGGTGTCGGCGGTGGCCACGTTTCCCCGCCGAAGAAGCGACCGGTAGGACGGATTGATCCGCAGATGGGGGATGCTCCGGTCGTTGTGGAACACGAGGTAATCTTCGCCGATCCGGTCGACAATCAGATCGGGCATGACCGCCGCGGCCCCCTCCTCGAACCGGCCGTGGGCCGGGGTCGGGGACAGGGTCTTGATCACATCCAACGCCGCCTGGGCCTTTTCGAATGGAATCCCCATCAGCCGGGCGATCTGATGAATCGACTTTTTCTCCAGGTCGTACAGGTGGTTGTCGACAATCTGGTAGGCCAGGGAATGCTCCAGACCCCGGTCTTTCAACTGGGTCAGAAGAGATTCGCGGAGATTGCGCGAACCGACGCCGGAGGGATCGAACTTCCGGATGAGCTCCAGAACCTTCTCGATCGCCTCGACCGGAACCTTCAGCTCCTCGGCCATCTCGGCCGGCGACACCACCAGGTAGCCGGAATTGTCGATATTCCCCAGGATAAATTCGCCGATCTGGTGTTCCGCCTCGGACAGGCGGAGGAAGGAAAGCTGTTCGTGGAGGTGATCGTAGAGGGTCTTTTCGGCCGAGGCCGTGCTCAGAAACGTGTCTTCCCGTTGTTCCTTGACTTCGCGGACGCGATAGGAGTAGTCATCATCGTTGAGATAATTCTCCCAGTCGACCTTACTTAGCTGAGGATCGATTTCTTCGGCCGCCGGCGTTTCGTCCTTGGCCACGTCGAATTCCGGTTCGGCTTCGCGTTGTTCGGTGTCCAGCTCCTCGATTTCTTCCAGCAGAGGATTGGTGGCCAGTTCGTGGCGCAACGTCTGCTCGAGCTTCAGAATCGGCATCTGAAGCATCTTCAGCGACTGAATCAGTTGCGGGGCCAGTGTCTGTTTTAGTCTGAGCTGTAATCCCAGTTTCATCGATTAACCCGTTGTTAAATAACGTTTTAGGTTATCAAATCATGCCCTCATGCTATATATCGACCGGTTTTATTCAAACATGATCCCTGCTTTGCGTCAAGTGCAAATTATGGACACCTCCCCGGTCAGTTCAACCGAAATTTCTCCCCCAGATATATCTTTCGCGCCTCGGGATCGTTGACCAGATATTCCGATGATCCCGAGGTCAGGATCTTCCCTTCGCACATAATGTACGCTCGGTGGCAGATGGACAGGGTTTCCCGGACGTTGTGGTCGGTGATCAGGACTCCCAGCCCTTTTTCTTTCAGCCGGACGATGATTTTTTGAATATCCTCCACGGCGATCGGGTCGATGCCGGCGAACGGCTCATCCAGAAGCATATATTTCGGCTCCGAGGCCAATGCCCGGGTGATTTCCAGCCGCCTCCGTTCCCCCCCCGATAACATATACGCTTTGGACCGCCGCAGGTGGGTGATATCAAGTTCCCCCAGAAGCGACTCCAGACGGGCGTTCCTCTCCTTGCGGGAGAGGTTTTGGAGCTCCAGGACGGCGCGAAGGTTGTCCTCCACGGTCAACTTCCGAAAGACCGAGTTTTCCTGCGACAGGTAACCGATCCCCTTGCGCGCCCGGCGGTACATCGGCAAATGGGTGATCCGGTCGTCGCCGAGATACACTTCTCCGGAAACCGGCTTGATAAAACCCATCATCATGTAAAACGTGGTGGTTTTGCCGGCGCCGTTCGGCCCTAGCAGGCCGACGATTTCGGCCGGATTGACTTCGATAGAGACCCCGCCGACCACCTCCCGACGGCTGTACACCATCACCAGATTCTCAGCCCGCAGAATCGCCATTACTAGTAAATACAATCAAATCGGGCGGTTAATCAACTAATTTTTCACCCTTCGCATACTATTTGCTTTCC
>JAAZOE010000554.1 GCA_012797915.1 Candidatus Zixiibacteriota bacterium
CAGGCAGAGGTGTTCGGCCTCGGTGACGATCAAGATCCCTTTGGGCTTGATGGTGCGGCGGAGGACGTTGGCCGCTTCCGAGGTCAGCGCCTCCTGCGTGGTCGGCCGCCGGGCCAGCGTCTCGACCACCCGCGCCAGATGCGAAAACCCGGTGATTTTGTTGTCGCCGGGAATATAGGCAATATGGGCTTTGCCGAAAAACGGCAGGAGATGATGCTCACAGATGGAATAAAAGGAAATGTCGCGGACGATGATCAGTTCGTCGCGGTTCTCGGCCGTGTACAGCGTCACCTGCTCGCCGGCATCCTCGCCGATGCCGGTGAACACCTCTTCATAAAACTCCGCCACCCGCTGGGGAGTCTTGAGCAAGCCTTCGCGTTCGGTATCCTCGCCGATCCCCTCCAGAATCAGCCGCACCCCGGCAATAATCTTCTCCCGGTCAATCGGGTAGCGGCGCCGTTTCGGGGGCTGGCTCGGGCTGCTGTGGTTCGATACCGATAATCCGGTCGATTTCGCTCCCATCGAGTATTTCCTTCTCCAGTAACGCTTCCGCCAGCTTTTCCAGTTTGTCCCGGTTGGTCCGCAGCAGCTCCATCGCCTTGGCCTCAGCCTCTTCCACGAACCGCCGGATCTCGGCATCGATCAGCTGGGCGGTCGCCTCGGAATAATCGCGCGGCTGTTGAATCTCGCGTCCCAGGAAAATCTGTTCCTGACGGCGGCCGAACCCCAGCGGCCCTATTTTTTCCGACATACCCCAATTGCAGACCATCTTGCGGGCCAGTTCCGTCGCCTGTTCGATATCCTTGCCGGCGCCGGTGGTGACATAGTTGTACACCAGCTTCTCCGCCACCCGGCCGCCCATCATGCAGATGAGATGCCCTTCCAGATATTCCCGGTCATAGGTGTGACGCTCGTCCACCGGCAGGTAATGAGTCACCCCCAAGGCCAGGCCGCGCGGGACAATGGTCACCTTGTGGACCGGATCGGCCTTGGGTACCAGCTTGCCCAGCAGGGCATGGCCGCTTTCGTGGTAGGCGGTCATTTTCTTTTCCCGGTCGGAGATCACCATCGACTTCCGCTCGGCCCCCATCATGACTTTATCCTTGGCCTCTTCGAAGTCGGCCATGTCGACCGCGCTTTTGTCCTTACGCGCCGCCAGAAGCGCCGCCTCGTTGACCAGATTGGCGATATCGGCCCCCGACAGACCGGGGGTGCCGCGGGCCAGGACAGTCAGGTCGACATCCTCGGCCAGCTTGACTTTCTTGGTGTGGACTTTCAGAATCCCCTCGCGGCCGCGGACATCGGGGACATCAACCACGATTTGCCGGTCGAACCGGCCGGGACGCAGAAGGGCCGGGTCGAGCACGTCGGGACGGTTGGTGGCCGCCAGCAGGATGACGCCGTCGTTCGATTCGAAACCGTCCATCTCGACCAAAAGCTGATTGAGGGTTTGTTCCCGCTCGTCGTGCCCGCCGCCCAGACCGGCGCCGCGGTGGCGCCCGACGGCGTCGATTTCATCGATGAAGATGATGCAGGGGGCGTGTTTCTTCCCTTGGTCGAAAAGGTCGCGGACTCGCGAGGCCCCGACGCCGACGAACATCTCCACGAAATCGGAACCGGACATGGAGAAGAACGGCACGCCGGCTTCGCCGGCCACGGCCCGGGCCAGCAGGGTTTTGCCGGTGCCGGGAGCCCCCAGAAGCAGGGCTCCTTTCGGAATCTTGCCCCCCAGCTTCTGAAACTTGCCGGGGTCTTTCAGAAAGTCGATGACCTCGGACAGCTCCTGCTTGGCTTCATCGGCTCCGGCGACATCGGCGAAGGTGACCCTCGGGCGTTCATCGGTCAACAGTTTGGCCCGGCTCTTGCCGAAAGAGAAAATCCCCTTGGACCCGCCGGCCCCTCCCTGCATCTGCCGCAGCATGAACATCCAGACGAAAATGAGCAGCAGCCACGGCGCGACCGTCAGAAGCACCCCGCCCCAGTTGATTCCCTGTTCCTTGGCGTTGATCGATATCCCGGCCGCGGTCAGCTTTTCCACCAGCGTGGGATCATCGAACGGAATCCGAAATTGAAACTTTTTATATTTCCCGCTGCCAGTCGGGCCGGCAATGGTCATCTCTTCGGTGAACCGCCCGCTCAGGTTTCGCTCGACGAACAGGACCGAGGAAATCTTCCCTTCGGAAACATAGCGGAGGAAATCGGTATAGGTGATTGTCGCCGTGTCGTTGGTTCCCTCGCCGAAGAAGTTATAGATGAGCAGGACGCTCAGGACAATCACCAGCCAAAAGAAAAGCGACCGGCCGGGACTGCGCCAGGGCAATCCCTCCTTCTTGCCTCGTTCCCCTTTGGGGGCCTTTCCCCGCCGATCTTCGAAATCGTCGCCGGACCGATGCAAACTGCCGAAATTAGCCATGGGGCCTCTATGCTACCCTTTCTGCTTCATGATCACTTTGCCGATAAACGGCAGGTTACGATACAACTGGTTGTGGTCCAGTCCGTAACCGATGACAAAATCATCGCCGACATCGAAACCGTAGTATTTGACGGTCAGGTCTCCCTCCCGCCGGCTGGTCTTGTTCAACAGTGTAACAATCTCGACCGAGGACGGTTCCAGTCTTTTCAGCGCGGTCATGACCGACCGGGCCGTCCGACCGGTATCGACCACCCCCTCGACCAGAAGCACATGGCGATCGCGCAGGGAGCGGATCGGCCCGCCTGAGACGATCAGCTGTCCCGGATCGGTGGTGGAACCGTAACTGTTGGCCGAGATGAACTCCACGACCAGCGGCACGGAAATACTGCGGATCAAATCGGCCATGAAGATGAAGCCGCCCTTGAGCACGCCCAGGATGACCAGGTTTTTCCCGGCGTAGTCGGCGGAAATGCGGCGCCCCAGGTCGCGAATGCGCTGTTCGATCCGGTCCTGAGGAAACAGCAGCTCGAACGGCTGAGCTTTGAGGTCAATATCGACGTGTTTCAAGTTTCACCGTTTCTTTTGTAGATGGCCCAACACTCACTCTGTGATCTATCTCCACGCCGGCCAGCCAGACGATTCCCTGCCGGTCGTACAGCACCGGCAATTCATCCCGAAGCGGCCGGGGAAATTTCCGGTCCGTCAAAAAATCACCCGCTTTTTTCGATCCCGGACGGCCATACGGGTGAAAACGGGCACCCGGTCTCAATCCGGCGATATACATCTCGCCGGCGAGCTTGCCACCGTCGATATACGCGGTCGCTCCATCAGTGGAGCGAAGCGTCGGCCGGTCCACCGGTCCGACCGCGGTAGCCATAATCCGCAGGCGGGGAAACGACAGGATGCATCTGCCGGGAATCGTCAGTTCCCGTCTTTCGATCCGATGTCCGGCGTGATACAGGAACAGTCTCTCCCCCGCGGTTTCGGCCGTCAGCCGGTCGGAAAGCGAGACGCGGGAACCGGCCGGGGCGTCGGCCAGACGCACCACCCGTTCGATTTCCGCATATTCGGTTTCCCAAACCCCGGCCTCATGCAAGAGACGAATTACCAGTCGTCTCTTAAACCATACATCATACCGTTTCCACCTATTCAAATCAAGCACAAACTTCCCGCCGGGCGTGATGGCGCTGATTCGGCGATACGTCTTGTCCGTCTCCCGATCGAACCAGGCTTCCTCGTCGGCCAAGATCTGGGCCAGGCGGAGTATGTTGTCCGAGGCGCGGGGGGCGATTTCCCGTCTGATCAAGGGCAGTATCCGGGTGCGTATCCGATTGCGGACGAAGCGGTCGCTTCGGTTGGAGCGGTCGAACATACTGGGCAGGTCAAAGGCGGCCAGGTACGCCTCGATCTCCTGGCGGGAGAGGTCATAAAGCGGACGGATGATCCGGTCCCGTCGGGGCGGAAGACCGATCAGGCCGTGCCGTCCGGCCCCCCGGAACAGGTTGAACAGGATTGTTTCGACCCGGTCGTCGCGGTGATGCCCGACGGCGATCTTGTCGTATCGGTGTTCGTCGGCCAGACGTTCGAGAGTCTGGTAGCGGTATCTGCGGGCGGTTTCCTCGATCCCGGTCTTGTCTTTCTTGGCCAACGCGGGGACATCGATTTCCTCGAGGTGGAAGCCGACTTTCAATTGGGCGCAGAGCTCGCCGCAGAACCGGGCTTCGGCCGCTGCCGCGCGGGGGCGAAGGCGATGGTCGATATAGGCGGCCCCCAGGGTGATTTGAAGTTTTTTCCGGAGTCGGGACAGAATGGAGAGGAGCGCGACCGAATCCGGTCCGCCGGACAGGCCGACGAGAACATTGTCGCCCGGCCGTATAAGACCATAGGCGGCAATGGAATGCGCGACTTTTTGTGCGGCCTGATTGTTCACGGTCTCCCCTTCGCTTCCGGCATTACTCCGGGACCCTTCCCTAAGTCGCTATATTATAACAGATTTGGGGCGGAAATGCAACCCCGTAAGAGAGGTCGGGGATGG
>JAAZOE010000555.1 GCA_012797915.1 Candidatus Zixiibacteriota bacterium
ATCGCCTTGGAGACGTTGATGGAAAATCCCAGCAGCGGGGAAAACGCCTTCCGCACTTTTTCATCCGAACGGAACCCCGCCGCCAGCCGCTGATTGTATTCAATGTTGCGGCTGAATCCGGACGACGGCGAAATACTGCTCAGGAGTTTGCCCAGCAGCCACAACCCGCGGATTGACCGCAGATTGAAGGTCACATCCGGCCAGGTTTCGCTGACCCGCTCCGTCGGCGAGGTGTCCAGCGTTTTTTGCATGGTCCGTTCGTAACGCACATCCGCGCTGATACCCGAAAACAGGGCCGCGCCGCTGCCGGCGCTGACCGTGCGGCCGATCGCATGGGCCTGACGGTTGACCCCGGTGGCGGTAGTGCGGGGAACCCCGGGATCATTGGTGAAACCGAAGCGATAGGCCAGGGTGGCCTTTTCCGTCAGGGCGGGGAACATGCTGCTTTCGGTGATGCCGTATTTCACGGTCACCGGCTTGATGGCGTCGGTGATATACCGAACCCCCTTGATCGGCATCATGAAAAGCGTCGTGATGCCCGACCGACCTTTTTGCGCTTTCTTCTTTAACCCGCCGCCCTTGTTGGTTCCCAGCAGCGACTGGTGTTTCAGCGAAAAGGTGAAATTGGTATTGGTGTTGACGCCGGCCTGGTGCGAGGTCGACGAATCGGTGTTGACCTTGAACTGGTCGCTGTACCGGGCCGAATACTCCACGCTGTGGGTCAGAAACTTGAACAGCGTCGGCGAATAGCTGGCCCGGAAACTCTGATCCGACCTTTGTTCAATCCCCAGGCGGAATTGCTTGGGATTGAAGGTGACGTTGACCGTCTTCGGGTCTTTCAGATCGCGGACCGTATTCAGCGTCAGACTGCTGGTTAAATTGTCGAACAGCTTGTATCCGATGGCCACCGAGCCGGTGAAATCCTGCTTGATCGAGGTGGTGTTGGCTCCGTCCAGGTTGAGCGACTTGGAATACGATCCGGCCAGGGTCCCGGAGAAATCCAGCTGGGTGGGATACAGGTAGATCTTGGTCTTGGACAGGTCGAACGGCTTCTTGAGGAACTTGGTCCAGCTCAAGGGCGATATCGCGGGAATCGTCTTCATGCCCAGGGTATAATTGGCCGTGGCGTTGTACCCTTCGCGCATGTATTTCGGCTGCGTGGCCGAGTGCCCCTTGGAAATATTGTAGCTGAAGCTGCTGGTCAGGCGGTTGAGCAGGACCGCGAAAATGATGTTTTTGGTATTCTTCTGAATTTTCTCCCGGATCTGGAAGCCCTTGCTGACCGAGACGCTGGTCTCGTCCTTTTTCAATTCCTCCGGCACGACGATATCGGTATTGCTGCGCAACAAGGGCGACTGGACGCTCTGGGACCAGTTGAACGACAACGGCAGCGACAACTGCAGGGAACGGGGAAAGAGCCGGTGCAACTGGATGCCGCCGGAGAATGAATACGACGTCCGCGTCTGTCCCGATCCCAGGTTGTCGGAGGCTCCGCCCTTGGTGGAGGCCGAGATGCCGCGGTAATAGGCGTCCTGGGTGGAATAGCCGGTGGCGAAGGTGATCAAATCGGCCATGTTGCCGCTGAGATTCACCTGCGCGGCCATCCCCATATCGTCGCGGACATCGGTCAGCCGCAGTTCATCCACCCAGACCTCGCCGGTGGCCGGCGTGTTCGGATCGAGGTTGACAATCCCCATGCTGAAATACTGGATCCGCGTCAGGGTGGGATCCTGGCCGCTGGCCTTGATCGCCACCGCGTAGTGTCCGGTGCTGTCGACGATGGACAGGGCCGTGTCCCCGTCCGCCAGCCGCGCCAGCAGCTTGGCCTTCAAACCGGTGATCTCATTGAAATCGATCACCACATGGTTGGATGCCGCCCAGCCGGTGTCCAGCAGGGTCCGGAACTCATAATAGGCCGTCTTGTCCGTCCCCATGCGCAGGAAGAACATCAGGGAATCATCGCGGGCCGTGGACGGTCCGTGAACGAAGGCTTCCAGTTTGCCGTACCCCATGTAGTTGTTGGCCCGGTAAAACTTCCGCACTGCCAGGGCCGTGTCAGCGGCGAAACCGATCTCCGAGCCGGTATTGATCAGCACCCGTCCCTTGAGATTTTCGTACCGCAACAACAGCGACTGCTCCTTCTCGGTCACGTCGCGGGTGACATCGTAATACCCCTCCACCCCGGATGGCGACTGATAGCGGCTGTCGATCTCGTCGTTGATCACGGCGACGTCGAACGTGGCCACGCCGCCGCGCAGCGAATCGGTCACCCACAGCGAATCGGACCAGGTGTTGGAAACCATGTCGATGGAGGCGAATTCGATCTTGATGGGGTCGTTCAACCGCATCGTCGAGGCCGAATCGAACCAGATCCGGGCAAAGGTGATTTCCTTCCAGGACGGTTCGCCGATGACCGTGTCCAAGGCGGTCACATCGCGTAACGGGATGCGGATCGTCCGCCACCCGGCATCGTTGCGGGTTCCGGGGACATAGAATTGCGTCGTGTCGGACAGGTCCACGCGGAAGGAATAGTAGTCGTTGTTCTTGTTGAAGGCGTTGTAATCGGGGTTCTCCATGTCCGGCCGGGAACCGCCGAAGGTGACGTCGACGCGGTTGCCCTGCGTGCCGTTGACTTTCCAGATGTTGTTCTCGTCGTAATTGTCGCCGTTGGGATCGGGATTGGCCGTCACATGGTATCCCGGCTCCTGGTCATCGGGAAGACCGTCCAGGCCCTTGTCCTCCTCGTCCTCCAGCGTCCGATTGCTATTCTCATCCTCGGAATCGGCCACGCCGTTGCCGTTGATATCGTCGCTGATCCGTCCAAGATCGATATGGATGATGCCGGCCTCGCCGCGCAGACGCATTTCCAGCAACTGGGAGTTTTCCAGCTGAGTGGCGATGCCGGAGGGGATGTCTTTCATGAAGCCGTTCCAGGTGCTTTCCGCCTCGACCGGAATCGTATCGATGGTGTTGTCGGCGGTGGGAACGTACTTGGCCGTGTCCGGTTTGTAATAGACGACCAGGACCCGGGCGATATCGGCCGTCCCCTGCCCTTCATCGCGGTTCCAGATTTCTTTGTTGGTGTAATTGTCCCGGGTATCCCAGGAAACATGCCCGCGGGCGAATTGCAGCGAGGTGTCGACGACTTCCGGCCGCGAACAGTGCCGCCAGTCGCCGCGCCGTATCCCCAGCGAATAGCTTTCGTCGGACCCCTCGAAATCATCAACGTAGGCGCTGCCGTCGACATTGGGCTCGGGCCGCGACTGTGCCACCTCGGCATTGATCTTGATGTTGGAGGCCGCCTGGGTGGTGAAGAACGGGATGGCGTTGACCAGCGCCGTCAGCGGTTTGGCCTCGAATCCATAGGAAAAATCGGCGTCCCAGACCATCATTTTGGACGTTTCTTCGCCCACTTTCGGCTTGCGGTTGGTGGCCTTGTCGGATTTGTACAGCAGCGTGCCCCCGACCTTAAAGTTCTTGTTGGGGGCGTATTCCAGGCGGGTGCCCAAAAGCGTCTTGCGGGTCAGGGAAAAGAACGGTGCCGTCTCG
>JAAZOE010000556.1 GCA_012797915.1 Candidatus Zixiibacteriota bacterium
CGATACCCGTTCGGGGAAACAGCGGCAGATCACCATCCAACCCTCGTATGGCCTGACCCGCGACGAGGTCCACCGGATGGTGCGGGAGTCGTTTATCCACGCCCAGGAGGATATCGACCGGCGGTTGTTTATCGAGCTGTCCAATGAATCCCGGACGGTTATCAAGGCGACCCGCAAGGCATTCGAATTGTACGACCGAATCGAAGGGGATGAACGTACAAGGATAGAAGGAGCGATTGCCGCGCTGGAGACGGCGCTGGAAGGAAACGATCCGCAAGCCTTGCGCCAACGGCTGGACGAACTGAATGACGCCACGTCGGGTCTGGCGGCCCGGATGGCCGACAACGCGGTGGCCGGGGCGCTGGGCCGGAAATCGGCCGAGGAAGCGGCCAAATTGCTGGAGTAGAGTCTGCCGCGATGCCTAAAGTCAAAATCGGCGAAAAAGAACTGGACGTGAAGCCGGGCATATCGATCCTTGATGCCGCGTTGGACAACGGTATCCCGCTCGACCACAACTGCGGCGGCAACTGCGCCTGCTCCACCTGCCACGTCATCATCCTGGACGGGATGGAAAACCTGTCGGAGATGCGGGATGACGAGGAAGATATGCTCGACACGGCGGTCGGCCTGACGCTGCAGTCGCGTCTGGGCTGTCAGGCGCAGGTCAAAGGGGACGTCACGGTCAAGATACCGCCGAAACCGGCGATATAATCATGCGGGGGTGGCCATGCGATGGGATGATTACGAGGAGATCGGCATCGCCTTGTACCAGGCGTATCCGGAAATCGATCCGCTGTCGGTTCGGTTCACCGATCTGCTCAGGATGGTGTTGAGCCTGCCGGATTTCGAAGGGACCGAGGAAGGGTCAAACGAAGCCAGGCTGGAAGGGATTCAGATGGCCTGGCTGGAAGAGTTTCGGGATCATCAATAAACCAGCGGTTTACATCCGCTTGTCAAAAACGCCCCGCCGCAAGCGAGGCGTTTTCATTTGCGACCGCCGGGACTGGGGTTTTACCTGCTCCAGCGGCGGCGGATGATGATTTTCCGCTTGGCCAGTTCGCTTTCGAAAATGTCCGGGTCGACTGCTTTCTCCTGCGGCACCACCCCGCGCACGGCAATCTGGCCGGAGGCCGCCATCACGGCGATGATGGTCACCGGGAACGACGTGCAGCGCATCATCGAGGTCAAACCAGTCCGCCGGTCGTACCGGTCGATGATCTCGGAGATCAACCGTTTCCGCTTGCCGCCGATTTTCCCCTCGGTGGTAATCCGGACCAGTGATACATCCGGCTCGTCGAAGCTGAGGTTCTTGTCGAGAACGGCTTTCAGGACATTGCGCGGCGAAACCTTGACTCCCTCAACGGCAATCTTTTCCCATGAGGCCAGCCCAATATCCATCATGGTCTTGAACCGTTCGCAATGGCCGGGGTAGCGGATGGTTTTGTAGTCGAGGTTTTTCAGGATTCCTTTATAGGTGGACGGCAGGGTCGATGTCCCCCCGGAGGTGTTGAAGGCCTCGAATTGCCCCAAGCCGGCGAAGGTCAGGATTTCGATGTCGGTCAGGGATTCGACGGCGACGGCGCGGCCGTTGCGGATGGCCACCGCCGGTTCATAATACTCGTTGATCAATCCTTCCGCCGAAAAGAGCATCTGATAATTCAGCGGCGGGCGGGGCTTTTGGGGCAGGCCGCCGACCCGGATATGAAGAGATTCCGGCTTGTCGAAACGGGCGATATCGCCGGCGGCGATGACCGAGACCATGCCGGGAGCGAGGCCGCAATCGGGAATGACCACCACGCCGGCCTTTCTGGCCGCCTTGTCCAGTTTGAATTCGGCGGCGACGGCGACATTGTTGCCGCCGAGGTCGAAGAAATGCGCCCCGGCCGCGATGGCCGCCTTGGCCAGACCGGGATTATAGCGATAGGTTACGGCCGAAATGACGGCATCGTATTTCTTGAAGAGCGTGACGGCCCTTTTCACGTCGCCGGCGTCGAAACGCCCGGCAACGGTTTTCCGATGGCCGTACTCGTGCGCCACCAAGCGGGCCAGTTTCGCATCTATATCATATACCCCGACCGCTTTCACTTTGGGATTATGAGCCAGGTCATACACGGCCGCCCGTCCCATCAGGCCGGCGCCGATTACCGCGATTTTCATTCTCTGTCCTTTCCCGTGGCAATTTTGCGCGGGAATATAGACGAAAAGACTGTCCAAGACAAGCGTCATTCGATTATATTGCCGCCATCATCAATATTGCTCGACGGGCCCGGCCCGGCGCCGGGAGGGAAAGGGAGATCATGAAAATCACCGATGTTCCATATTGCGTCACCGACTGGAGCACGGTCCCGGCCACCCAGCATGACGGCGAGACCGGCATGGCCTACTGGCACACCGTGGAAACGGGCAACCTGCGGGTGCGGTTCGTCACCTATTCGCCGGGGTACAAGGCCGATCACTGGTGCAGCCGCGGCCATGTCGTGCTGGTGTTGGAGGGGGAACTGATCAACGAGCGGAAGGACGGCTCCAAGTCGGTTTTGACCGCCGGGATGAGTTATCAGGTTGCCGACGATGAAGCCAATCCGCACCGGTCGATAACCGAAACCGGGGCGACGCTGTTCATTGTCGATTGATTATCCGGTTCGGGGGGACGTTTTACGCCATGATCGGGATGGCCGCTTCCGTATAGTAGGAAACAACCGGAAGGAGTCGGCAGATGTTGAAAACGGACAAGGCAGTGCTGGTCATCGTCGATGTGCAGGGACGACTGGCCACCCTGATGTACAACCGGGAGGAATTCTACCGCAACCTGGTGAAGATGATCAAGGGGGCGAAGGTCCTGGGAATCCCCATTATCTGGAACGAGCAGCTTCCCGATAAGCTGGGCGAGACGATCCCGGAAATCCGCGACCTGCTGACCGACATGGCCCCGCTGGTGAAGAGTCATTTCAGTTGTTGCGGCAATCAGAGTTTCGTGGATAAACTGGAAGGGCTCGACCGCCGGCAGGTGCTTCTGGTCGGGATGGAAACGCATATCTGCGTCTATCAGACCGCCCGCGACCTGTTGCGCAACGACTACAAAGTGCATGTCGTGGCCGATGCCGTCTCTTCGCGGACCGAGGAAAACCGCCGGATCGGAATCGAGGCGATGAAAGACGCCGGGGCGCACGTGACCACGGTCGAGATGGCCTTGTTCGAGATGTTGAAAGTCGCCACCGGCGATCAATTTAAACAGATCGTGCAGATCGTGAAGTGACGGATAATCCTGGTATGTATTGGCCCTGAAAAGCTCGTCCCGCCGCACAAAAATTCTACCTTAGCAAAAAGCAGTCATCGCGAGGCCGCCAAAGGCGGATACGGCGATCCAAGGGTATCGCCGAAATGATGTGAGATTACGGTTGCCAACGCGCGCTTTCGGGAATTGGACGCTTTTAGATTGCCACGTCGGTCGCCGCCTACGGCGACCTCCTCGCAATGTCGATTTTACTCAATCAACAAAATCACAAGTAATGGGACGCCCACCTTTTGGGTCGCATATCTACTACGGCCGATACCAGACCCCGCCGACATAGGCGCTGTCGAGTTTATAATCATCATTATCGATCAGCCCGAGGCCGTTGACGTAGTATTCCGAATACCCATCGGTGATATACAGAAACTTGACCGCCTCGGGAAATATCCCGGCCGGGACGGTATGCGATACATACCCGCTGAATTTCATATCGCCAGCAACCGGAGCTGAATAGGCGGTGTCATTCTCTGTCCAATAGAGCGTCGCTGCATAGGGGTATATCTCGTTAACCGCCATATGGAACGGTATCTTGAGCGGCGGTTCGGCCCGCAGGATGCCATCGAGCAGATGGAAATAAAACCCGGTGGAATCGATCAGCCAGGCCTCGGCGGTGGTGTCGTTTTCCAGCACCCGTTTGCAGACGTGACTGGTGATGGTCGTGTCGCCGGAGACGACGCGGGTCACTTTGTGGTCATCGGCGGCGGTGAAATACCAGGTGTCGCCGTCGGCCATGGGGAAATAGCGCGAGGCTCCGCTGAAGCTCCAGGAATAGTTCTGGGCCAGGGCGTTTCCGGCCAGATCCGTGACGCCGGTGGTGATAGTCGCGGTGTAGCGGGTGTATCCCGGAAGCGGTGTCGTCGGGGTGAAGGTAGCGACCCGGTTCGCGTAGTTCACGGTTCCGGTGGCGCCGTTGTCGAGGGTGAAGGTCGAAGCCGTGATGGTGGATGCGTTCATGTCTTCGGAGAAGGTGGCGGTGATAGCCGCGCCCGGGGCGGCACCGACCGTTCCCGCGACCGGAGTGACGGCGGTTATTGTCGGCGCGGTGGGATCGGGCTTGGTCCCGTTGTCGTCGACTCCCCCGCAGCCGATGCATACGGTCAAGATCGACAGCATTGCCAAAAAGGAATAACGCATCATATCCCGCTCCCAAAATAATAAGACGTCACAGCAACTGCCGCTGTTTGCGGATGATCCATTCGGCGGACAACGAGCCGAGGATAATCAACAGCAGAATCAGGTTGTCCCAGAGACGGACCTCGTGCTTTGTCTCCACCCGGCGCGGCGTGGTGTCCAGGGCGTTGACCAGCGGGCCAAGATCGCGATATGAAACGAACATACCGCCGGAAACCCCGGCCGCCTGCGCCAGCGCGGTCCAGTCGACATCGCCGAAAGCGGTCTCCCGGTCGATCTCATCCACCGCCGTTTTCCCTTCGAATCGGCCAAGCCGGACGTTGTCGGCCGCCAGTTCGGCGCGGTAATCGTACGTTCCCGCCGGAAGCGCGCCGATGACGGCGCGGTACCGTCCCGGTCTTTCCGGCACGGGTAAAATCTGCGCCACGCTGCTGTCTCCTTTGGCGGAGACCAGCACGACGCTTCCGCCGGCATTGTCGATCGGCCGGAATCCCTCATCGCGGGCCGAACCGGAAAAGACGACCTCTTCCCCGCTCTGGAAAATCGGCTTCTCGGGTGCGAAGGTCACCCGATCCGATTCATCGCCGGCGGTCAACCAGCGGACCGTCCCGGAGAGGAGATTCTTGTACGGCGCGGCGTCGCCGCCGACGCCATAGGGCAACATCGCCCAATGCCAGAAGGGGGCCACGGCCACGGCCAAAATCTTGCCGCCTTTCGTCCGCCGCACGGCCATGGCATAGGCCATCTCACCGCCGGCATCGCGGTAGGCCAGGGCGGTCGCCCCGGGACGAAGCGAATCGATCGGCGCGGCTTGCGTGAACGGCGGCTGGTTGGCCCAGAGGGAAAGGTTTTCCTCTCGGGTTTCTCCCAGCTTGACCGCCGGATGAAAAATCATCTGTTGGTCGGGGGATACGTGGAACCGGCCGTATTGGATCGTCCTCGACCGGTTGGAGGAGACTTTCAAGGGAAAGACCGTTTCGAGACGATTTCCCGGCGCGGTACGGAGGTAGGTCTCCCCCATGAACAACCAGAGCGACCCGGCCCGGTCGGACAGGTAGGAAATGATCTGGTCGAAGTAGCCGCTGATGCGGGAGAGGTCGGGGTCGAGGAGAATGACGAGGTCGAAGCTGTTCAGTTTTTCTTTGGTGTCGGGGAAACGATCGCCGAGACGGTCTCCCCCGGCGGCATCGACAACCCGGACGATCTCATAGTCGGCGGTGCCGCCCAGGAAGCGGTTCAGGAAGGCAAACTCCTGATTGACCGAGGAGGAATACAGGAGAATCCGCAGTTTGCTTTTGAGGACCCGTACCGAAAACTTCTGCCGGTTATTGCGGGTGTTGGCTTCCTCGCTTTGCGAGGATAGGTTCAGGTCGAGAATCATCCGTCCCGGTTTCGGCGGCGTATAGGTCAGGCTGACCTCGCCGGTCTTGCCATCGCCGGGAAGATCGATAATCTTTTGCGCCAGGACCCGTCCCCCTTCAAGAAGCTGTACCTGCGGACGGATGGTGAATTCACCCCGCTGAGAGATAATCGCCTTGACTTCGGTCGGCTTTTCGGCATAGACGACTTCGTTGTAGTCGACCCGCTCGAGCGACAGATCGGCCGAAGAAACCGAATCCCCGACGGCAACCGTGTAGAGCGGCCGGTTGAAGGCCGTTACAGCCTCGGCCAGCGGTCTCCCTTCGGTCGCCCGGCCATCGGAGATCATCAGCGTGTAATCATACGGAGCAGTGAGGGATGCCTGGCGGAGCTGGGCCAGCGCCTTCCCGGGATCGGTGGCCCGGCCGGAGAGAAGATTTTCCTCAGAAGAGACTATCAGCGATTCGGCGAAGGGGAAGGTGGTGATGTCGAATCTGTCCTGCAAAGAGGCCAACGGGGAGTTTTCCAGAAGCGCTTGCGCCTCGGCGGCGCGGGTTTGCTCTCCCGATGGCGTCAGCGGCAGGGTCATCGATCGCGAGCGGTCGACCAAAACGGCCATCCGTTTCGGTTGTTGGGTGGAGGTGGTGTAGGAGATAATCGGTTGCGCCAGCGCCAGGAACAGCGCCGCCGCGGCCAGGGTGCGGAGGACAATCAATAGCCAGCGGACAAAGCGATTGACCGGCGGCGTGGTCCGGCGGTAATAGAGCCATACCAGTCCGATCAGCGCCAGGCCGAGCAGGACGGTCAGCCAGAGATGGCCCTCCAGAAATTCGATGCGCAGGTCACTCATATCTGCCGACCGGGATCCTTCCCCGGCAGAAGTGGACCTCTACCGGGGACATGGATTCTTTCGGTACTCCGCTTGTCCGAGATTGCATCATCTCACGTGGTTTCCGGCGGCATCATTTGTTGCGCGCGACCGAGAATTCCACCAGCCCCTGCAGGGCCAGCGAGTACTTGTTCCGGGGGAACGAGGCAACCACGGCCGCCGCCCGGTCGGCGTATCCTCGGGCGGTACGGTACCCGTATTCGATTCCGCCCTGTTCAAACACAAAGGCCAGGATGCGGTTGGCGGCCGACTTTGGTATCGGGCGGACCAGCAAACGCATCATCTCCGCGCGCGTTTTCCGGGAGACCCGCGATAGGGCGTAAATCAAGGGGATGGTGACTTTCCCTTGTTGAAGGTCCGCTCCCGGCGGCTTGCCGATGGTGTCGCTTTTGCCGACGTAATCGAGCAGATCATCGGCGATCTGGAAGGCGATGCCGACGTTTTCGCCCAGATCGCGGAATCGTTTCCGCACTGTCGGGGGCGCCTTTTTCAAAATCGCCCCCGATTCGCAGGAAATCGAGAAAAGCGAGGCGGTCTTGTCGGAGATGATCCGGATATATTCGGCTTCGGAGAGATTGTAATTGCCCACTTCCTCGATCTGCCGCAGTTCGCCATAGCTGACCCGCTGGGTGGCGGCGCTGATGGCTTTAATCAGGTCGGGCGAATCGGTTTCGACCAGGACGCGGAAGGCGCGGGTGAAGAGAAAATCCCCCATGAGCACCGATACGAGATTGGTCCAGCGGGCGTTGACCGTATCCTGGCCGCGGCGGAAATCGGATTCGTCGACGACATCGTCGTGCAACAGCGTGGCGGTATGAATCAACTCGATCGCCTGGGCGACATCCAGCAGCAGCCGCGAATACCGCCCGCTGCTTCGCGCCAGAAGAAACATCAAGGCGGGTCGGAGCCGTTTTCCCCGGGAGGCCAGGATATGCCTGGCCACGGCGCTGATCAGGGTCGAATCCGACCGCAAACACTGCGTCATCCGTCGGTCGAAAGCCTCCAGGTCCGGCCGGATCGGCCGGAACAGCGTCTGCATATCCATTCCGGTCATGTTCATCGTCATCTGCGCCATGTCACATCTTACCCCTCTCGTCTCCGATTCGTTCCCCGACCACTGACAATAACGCCCCGGCGTGGTCCGCGATCAATGATCGTTTCGTTTCGAGTCCTGCCAGAGCCGTTCCATTTCCTCCAGCGTGGTTTCCGAAAATGTCCGGCCGCTGTCTTTGATATGCCGTTCGATATACCCGAACCGGTCGATGAACCGGTTGACGGTCAGCCGAAGGGCGTACTCCGGGTCGACCCCCACCTTGCGGGCCAGATTGACCATGGCGAAGATGAGGTCCCCCAGCTCCTCGGTCATCCGCTGGCGGTCTCCGGCCGTGAATTCCCGTTCGAACTCCCCCATCTCCTCGCGCAGTTTATCGAAGATTTCTTTCGGATCGCGCCAGTCGAACCCCACGCCGCCGGCTTTCTCCCCCACCCGGTACGCCAACAACAGCGCCGGCATCGTTTTCGGCGCGCCGGATAATACCGAGTCCTTTTCCTTCGAATCGACCTTGATTCGCTCCCACTGATCGCGCACCTGGCCGGGATCAAGGTCCTTTTTGTCACCGAAGACATGCGGGTGGCGCCGGATCAGCTTGCTGCAAGTGTCGCCGGCGACATCGGCGATGGTGAACCGGCCGGTTTCCGAGGCGATCTGGGCGTGGAAATACACCTGCACCAGCAGGTCGCCCAGTTCCTCGCGGAGCCGGTCGCTGTCGGCCGATTCGATCGCCTCCACGACTTCATAGGCTTCTTCGATAAGGTACGGCAGGAGGCTGGTATGGGTCTGAGCCTGGTCCCATCGGCACCCTCCGGGGCGGCGCAACCGGGCCATGATTTCCTGCAATCGCTCCAGGGGGGGCAAGGCCCCCAGCGTGTTGTCCACCTAAGCTTTCTCCCGCAAAATCCGATCTTGTAGTGATACGATACTCGTTTCGGAGCCGAAAGCCAAATCTAATTTCGCCCCGGGGTGGGCGGCTTGACTTTTCCCCGGATGGGCGGTATCTTAACCGGCTTAAAGGAGTTGGTTTCGAATGGAAGAGAAGAAAAATAAAGGCAAGCCATACAACCCGAAGGAAACCGAGGACCGGCATTACCAGCGGTGGCTGAACGCCGGGTATTTCAAAGGCAATCCTTCCTCGCCCAAGACGCCGTTCACCATCGTCATCCCGCCGCCGAACGTGACCGATGTTTTGCACCTCGGTCATGCCCTGAATAACACCATTCAGGATATCCTCATCCGCCGCAAACGGATGAACGGATTCGAGGCGGAATGGCTGCCCGGTTCCGATCATGCCGGCATCGCTACTCAGGTTATTGTCGAGAAACAGTTGGCCAAGGAGAATCTCACCCGCCGGGAACTGGGACGGGATAAATTCGTCGCGCGGGTTCGAACCTGGGCGTATCGCAACAAAGACCTGATTTTAAACCAACTCCGCAAAATCGGCTGTTCCTGCGACTGGGAGCGGACCCGGTTCACGCTCGATGACGACCTTTCCCGGGCGGTGACCGAGGTTTTCCTGCGCCTGTACCGCAAAGGGTTGATTTACAAGGGGTACCGGATTGTCAACTGGTGCCCGATGGACCAGACCTCGATTTCCGACGACGAGGTCGAACACAAGGAAGTCGACAGCCATCTCTGGTATATCCGCTACAAAATGAAGGGAAGCGATGATTATCTGACCGTCGCCACCACCCGTCCGGAGACGATGCTGGGGGACACCGCCCTGGCGGTCAATCCCACCGATGCCCGATACAAGAAAATGGTCGGCAAGACGGTCATCCTGCCGATTCTGGAACGGGAGATTCCGATCATCGCCGACGCCTATGTCGATCTCGAATTCGGCACCGGGGTGGTCAAGGTCACGCCCGCCCACGATCCCAACGATTTCGAAATCGGCCGCCGGCACGACCTGCCGCAGGTCACGATTATGAACCTCGACGGCACCCTGAACGAGAATGCCGGCAAATACAAGGGTCTCGACCGGTTCGAGGGACGCAAGCAGTTGGTGAAGGATCTGGAGGCCAAGGGGCATCTGGTCAAAACCGAAGATTACAAGCTGTCGGTCGGCACCCACGACCGCTGTCATACGATTGTCGAACCGATGCTTGCCGAGCAATGGTTCGTCAAGATGGAACCATTGGCCGGACCGGCCATCGAGGCGGTGAAATCGGGCAAGCTGCGTTTCCATCCGGAACACTGGACCAAAACCTACCTGCACTGGCTGGAAAACATCCGCGACTGGTGCATCTCGCGCCAGTTGTGGTGGGGCCACCGCATCCAGATTTATTATTGCCAGGACTGCAATGAGGTGATCGCCTCGGCCACCTTCCCGGCGACATGCCCGGCCTGCCATTCGGCCAATATCCTGCAGGATGAAGACGTCCTCGACACCTGGTTCTCCTCCTGGCTCTGGCCATTCTCGGTGTTCGGCTGGCCGGAGGACAACCCCCTGCTGAAAAAGTTCTACCCGACTGACGTCCTCAGCACCGCCTCGGAAATCATCTTCCTCTGGGTGGCGCGGATGGTCATGGCCGGATATGAATTCATGGGGGAACTGCCGTTCTCCGACGTCTACATCCACGGCACGGTGCGCGACGCCAACGGGATCAAGATGTCCAAGTCGCTGGGCAACGGCATCGACCCGCTGGTCATCATCGACCAGCATGGGGCCGACGCCCTGCGGGTATCGATGATTCTGGCCACGCCCGACGGCCAGGATCCCTGGATCGCGGCCAACAGTTTCGAGCTGGGGCGCAACTTCAACAACAAGGTCTGGAACGCCTCCCGGTTCGCGATCATGAACCTGGGCGAGGAAAAGCTCGACCTGGATTATCTGCCGAAAGACAAGCTGGTCCTGATCGATCACTGGATTTTGTCCCGACTGGACAAGACCATCGCCTCGGTCAACCGATCATTCGACGAGTTTCGGCTCAATGCCGCGGCCAAGACGTTGTACGATTTCTTCTGGAAGGATTTCTGCGACTGGTATATCGAGCTGGCCAAGCCGCGATTCTATGAGGGGTCGGAGGAAGACAAAAAGACCGCCCGGCATGTCACCGGGTATGTGCTGAAGCGGATATTGC
>JAAZOE010000557.1 GCA_012797915.1 Candidatus Zixiibacteriota bacterium
ATCTGCATTCGGCATTGGGATATAAAACGCCGAACCAGATGGAAGAAACCTATAACCAGACCACGAGGACTCTCTTAGAAACCGCTTGCTAAATGGGGAGCATTACAACCACGATTATATTGGCGGCACTGAATGTTGGTCCGAAGTTCACTCGAATCTGAATGTTATCGGGGGATTATTCAGCCTGCAACTCGGAACGACCGCGCCCATCCCGGATTCCATATTCCTTGACACAACCCTGTATATCGGCGTAAGCGTAGGCGGAGACACTGAAATGGCGCCTCGTTTGTCGCTTGCCGCTGGGCCTTACAGCTACCGTATTCAGGCAATTGATGGCGCGGATGGCGGAACCGTAAATGGTAATGTGGCAATAACAGGCAAGATAAATATCGGAACAGGAAACAGTAATTCCGGTGCCTATGCCTTTGTTGCTGGAGAATCCGATACTGCGGACGGTACGCATGCCACCGTCAGCGGCGGGCGCAATAATTCCGCCAAAGGGTACTATAGTGCTATTGGTGGCGGCTTATGTAATAAAGTCGAACAAGGGACATATTTTGCCACAATTTCGGGAGGGGACAGTAATTTCGTGTCTCACGACAAGGCATTTATAGGTGGTGGCGTACGAAACGTGGTAACTGCTTTAGGAGCGGCAATTGTCTCCGGCGAGGCCAATATTGCCAGCGGTTCCGGCGCATTTATAGGTGGCGGCTATAATAATTTGGCATCGGGGCTAATGTCTTCTATCCCTGGTGGCCATAGTAATGAAGCTTCCGCACATTATTCCTTTGCGGCCGGGTATTCTGCCAAGGCGCGACATATGGCATCTTTTGTCTTATCTGCCGGCATGGGCGATAGTACGTGCTCCGGTGGTTCCGGATAGATTGTTCTACGAGCTGATAATGGATTCTACATAACCAATTCACCAGGGGTTGCGCCCCTGAACACGTCACGTCTCCTCAATACCTCAACTGGCGCTTATCTTAGTATTGGCGGAACTTGGACAAATGCGTCGGATAGAAATGTGAAAACGAATATAGAGTCGGTTGATGCCGCTGAAGTACTACAGAAACTGGCAACCATCCCGATCACATCCTGGGCATATTTAAACGAGAGAGAGAATGTCCGGCATATTGGACCTATGGCGCAGGATTTCAAGGCCGCATTTGGCTTCGGTGCCGATAGCGTTTCAATTTCCACTATAGACGCCGATGGGATAGCATTGGCGGCGATTCAGGAATTGTATCGCAAAACACTTGAACTTGATCAACTTCGGACCGAAATCATCGAATTGCGTCACACGGTCCAGGCCCTACTGGCCAAACAACAGAATCAAGACAAGTTCACTCCTATGGCATGCGATAAGTAGGGCAGGAGGATTCAATCATGCTCAACTTCTCGATTATCGTTATTGTCGCCCTTCTGGCGGTCGAATGCTCGTCACAGGGACTAACGCTGGAAGCGATGACCTCCGCGAAGCATGGGGTGAATGTGCCTACAAAGACGGCGGATATGAGTGATGTTATTCCTGTCGTAATGGTTATAGATTCCGATAAGGATGATATGGACGGTGCACTGGAGGCGTCGGGAGACTACCCGGCGAACAAGTTAATTATGAGTTCGGGCGATTTCATCATGGGGGATATCGTCGCCGTCGGCGGTTTGGGCATCACCAGCTCTTCGATGGCGCATTGCGCCACAGTCACGAGTGCGGTTGTCGGCCGTGCCAAGTCCGCACATTTCAACCTGAATATGGGTATACAATATGCCAAAGGGCAAGTAGGGAGATCATGTTGTCTTCAGCCAGGCGACGCAAATGATGATGGCTTTCTCAACGTTGGTGATGCTGTTTTCATCATCAACTTCGTGTTCAAGGGCGGGGCTGCACCCCCCTGTCTGACGTCTGGGGATGCAAACTATGACTGCGCAATAAATATCGGCGACGCGCTCTATATCGTCAACTACGTTCAAAAGGGAGGGAAACAGCCAAAATGCAGTCCCTGCAAATAGGCGCGGCACAAACGTAATATTGTGCCGTTAAGGTGCCATTGAGTCAATGGATTATTGCGACTGGCTTCCTGATTATGGCAAAGTAATTGTCCTGGTAAACCGGGGTCCAATGGCGAAGCAGGGTCTGAAATAAAGGCAACTCCGCATCGCGGCCACTGATAATAGCGGCAGTGATGTTGTATTTTGAGGCAATCTGTTCTATCGTTTCTTCATTGATGCTATTGATAGCGGTTTGGTAGTCGTTTTCAAGTTCTTTGGCAATTCTCGGACAGAGTTGAAAGTATTCCATGGACCGGTAGGCGCCCAGGGTATGAACCAGGAAATGCGGCATGACGTATTCGCGGTAAATCGGTTTGGTGCAGAAAATATACTCGCCCTCGTGTAGGTGACGAGGCATATTCGCCCATAATCCCCTGCCGGCCTGCTTGACATTGCCATAAAGCCCGGTTTCGTGGGCAAAGGTCAAATTCGCGTTGTAATTGTGGTAAACCAACGAAGCGATGCTGAGGAAGATGACGGGAACCTGCCATAACCACCGTCTTATGGGAAGATTTTCCAGCCCCTGGAGAAGGCCGGCGACAAGAAACAGCGAGAATAATATGTGGATGCGTATGGCATAATCGGCGCTGTAGTGATAATAGGTGAATATATACGCCAAGAGCACGACAGGTAGATACCAGTAGATCTTTCGCCTGCGGATCATCAACCCGACCGCGCCTATAATAATGGCCAGATGGAGCACGGTCGGGATACCCAATTTTCCTTCCGTCCCGGGGGAAAGAAACTCGATGACAAACCGTTTCCACCACATTCCGTCCGGGATGCCACGCCACAAGGCAAAGGTCGAGGCGCCCCACAACCCGCGTGAATAGATAATGACCGCCTGAGCGAAAAACGGAATCAGAACGACGAGAAATATTATCGCCATCATGAGGGAATACTTTCGACGTTTGGCGACGAAAAAACCATGGATGAGCGTAAAACCAATTACGAAAAGATAAACCGGCGAAATGAGAAAGGCCAGTCCCCAGAGAATCGCCGCTCCTACTACCCTGTGGGGCAGCATATCCGACCGTATATATAACCAAAGGCCGGCCAAATAAAAAGGGATCGAAAAGTAAAACGAACTGGCCAAAAGTATATTTCGGCAACCCATATATTCAACGATGAATGAAAGCAGCAGGCCGGTATAAAGGGCGGTCGTTTTGCCGAAAGCGGCCGAAATAACCTTATAAGCGAAACAGGCAAAGAGCGCGATATTGAGTATCGTCACACCAACGAGAATTACGTTGAATTCGATACCGAGGGCCTTAAACGGAGCCAAGAACAGATGGTAGAATGGAGGATGGAAGGTGGCATACCCGGTTATGGGGTCAGCATACAAACTGCCCGCAAGTATCTGGAGTACTTTTGCCTTTACATAGATAATGTCTGGACTGGAGAAAAACCAAGGGACACGATAATAAAGCACAGGGGCCAGAACCACCACAACCCAAATGGTCAATATACTTCCATGTGTGTATTTCCGGAATAATTCCGCCATCCGCATATGGACCAGGCCTCTCTCATCCCAAGGAAATCGGTACACCAGAGAATAAGATGGTCGTTGCCCGGAAGCAATAAATAAGTGGGGAAAAGAAGTCAACCGCCGGAAATAACCGGGTGCCCCACCGCTTGCTGTGGGAAAATCAGAAGCTATCTATCGGGCAACCCGGAGGCGGAATCATCGTCTCGTTTCTTATCAGTCTCCAACTCCGCCGGGTCGATCTCGATGCGCGGCTGCTTGATCCCCAGATACCTTTGGTACCATTTCCACTTCCGCCGCTCTTCTTTCAATTTTTTGCTGTACAGTTTGTCGCGGCGGTAGGCGACCGCATCGTGTGCCTCGATCTTCCCCAGCAGCACCTCGATACTTTCCCGCTTTTCCAGGGCTGTCCGAAACGTGTCGTAATCCTTGATCGAGAAGATCGTCTGCACCAACGGCTCGAAAAAAACCAGCGCCTGCGACCCGATATAATTGAGCGGCTTGACCGATTCCAGGAAAAGAATCGCCGGTACGGTCATCCGCCACTCCACCACTTTCCTGGCCGCCCGCTCCAGAACCACGTCCTCTTCCGGCGAAATCTTCGTGTCGCGGGGGTCGGGCTTCGGCGAGGAGGAGGAATGCAGGTCCCGGTAATTGGTCATGCCCCCTCCCGATAATCGATTTTGCCCCGCACGATCTCCATCACCTTGTCCCGGTTCCGCTCGAACTTAACATAGGTGCCGCGAAAATTCTCCAACCGGGTCGGATGGCCGAACGGCGACAACAGCACCCCGTTGCGGTCGGGATAATACGACCGAAACAGCGACCACTCCTTGCGCACCGTTTGAATTGTGGTCTTAACCAGCAGATAGTCATCAAAGAAATAATACCGGGTGGGGAAATAAAATCCGGCCAACGAACCGAACAGGATGACAACCGCCAGCGCGACCAGAAACGGCGAAAACGATATCAGCCAGACCAGAATCACGCAGACAATCAGGAAAATCGTGGTCAGGATCGTGATGGTCCGGTTCCGCCTGGCCGGATGGCAGACGTATTCATACATTGGCGTCTCGGTCGGGCCCCCGGCCGCCGGAAGATCGTGCTTGTCCGGCTGAGGTTCGGTCATCGGTTATTTCTGGCCGGGGGTGTCGGTCGAGGACACCGTCCGGTACCGCTCCTTGCGCACCTTCTCCAGGTAGGCGATCAAGTCCTTCGGTTCGATAATCTTCTTGTCCACCAGAAGCCGCACCAGCGCCTCCTGGGCCAGGTTGTTGGACAGGGTCAACTCCTCGTAGGAGATTTCCCGTTCCTTGCCGTCAACGACGATTTTCAGTGACGGGGGTTTGTTGTCGGCCATGGGCCCCTTCTTTGGTGTCAGGTGACGGCCGGGTAGGGTTTATCGATTCTCTCCGGCCCTAGTGTTCTTAACATACCGAATCGCATCGCCCTTGACAAGGGGGTTCATGACAGTTATTCCAGCAGACCCGCTGGCATCTTGTTTATGGCAATAACGCGACACCAGTGTGTAGGAGCTTTTCCGATCTATATTTTATCTCCACGAGGTCCCTAATATATACGTTGTATCGTTGCATACCAGTTAGGGTAAGGGAGGTAGGGACTAGTTTCACGAGTCGGCCTTCTGCTCGGCGTTTTTCGTCTTTACTTAGTAAGATTACTTTGCAGCCAGGGTGTATCAGGGCAAACGTTTTTCGATCAATAGCATAACCATCACCGATACCGGTTTTTAAAGTCGTATCGAAACTCTGCTTCTTATTTTCCACTACCTGCTTTTTGGGGGCATTGATTACCAACGATGGCATATATCCTCCTATCAAGTATAGCGATAAGATACGACCTCGAGGGCCAAGAATCAAATCCATGTTTGTGTTGAAGCAACTGTAAATTGGGTTATCGAGAATACGCGTTGGGACGCCGCTCATAAAAATCCTATGCGTATTGGACCGCCATCAGGAAACGCAATTTTATCGTATAAAAGGATGGAACAATCGCTACGGCTGCCCTTTGGGGCGGCGGGAGACCGATCATGACTACGGCAGTGAAAACCATAACGCTGGCGGTAACCAGCATGAGTTGCGATAAGTGCGTCGAAACCGTCAAACGGGCTTTGGAAAAGGTCCCCGGCGTGACCTCGGCCGAAGTCGATCTGACGAACAAACGGGCGGTGGTGACGGTCAATTCGGATGCGGTGACCACCGCCTCCCTGGTTCTGGCGGTGAAAGCAACCGGATACAACGCCATCGCGGTGTAGATTTCACACCCGCAATATCGATTATCGGACTATTCGAAGAGCACCGCCCACCCGGCGATCATCCCGGCATAGAGCGCCGCCTGTGCCAAAAGGGACCGGCGGTTAAACAGGTCCCGCATCGTGTCATCGAAAAACCGATTTTCCATATACACGCCGATGGCCGACGTGCGAATCTGATCGCCGGTGAGCAGCGACCATCTCAACCCCGCCTTCCCCTGGGCCATCGCCGCCATGCCGACCAGCAGATCGAACCGATGATATCCGCCGTGGGCAATATGATAGGCATACTCGATCCGGTCGAACGACGTTTCATATCCGCCTCCCAAACGAAGATCGAAGGCGTCTTCCCCGGAGAGTTCTTTTTTGTCATGGTCGGCGGAGAGGTCCGAGTATCCGCAGCCGGCCGCGAGATACGGGCCCCGCGAAACCGCCCGGCGGGGATGGTATCGGGTGGAGAGCATGACCGAACCGAGATTGTTGGCCCCGCCGGAATCATCGGGGGACTCGCTGTTCAACAGGGCGAAATCGACGGCATGGATAAAATGCGGCGTGTAATACATCACGCCGAAATCGAGGCTGAACCCGTACCGAGGCTCGGCGACCGCAGGCCGGGAAGGCAGCGTGAAAATGTCGTTTTTCACCGCCCCGATACCCCCCAGCATACCGAGCATGTTCCCCGACTCGGCCGTGGCATATGTTTTCGTTTCCGGCCGCGCCGGGATTACTCCTTTCCAAATCATTTCACGGGCATATTGTTCGGGGAAAACAAAAGCCTTCCTCCGCACCTGGTCGGCAGATTCCGTTTTTCTCCCTGAATACAACTTCAGGGCGTACCGCGCCGGTTCCCGATAACCCTTAACCGGATAGCATAATCGTCCACGCATGGACACCGCGGAGCCATTGCTTTTTTGGATTCTCTCGGGACGAAATTCGTGATCATCAATTGCGCTGCTGAAAATCGCCGAGTCGGCCTGCAAGATGGTGTCGATATGAGCCTCCGGGTCGCGTGAGGCCAGATATTTCCACCCACAGGAAACGGAAACCTTTCTCAGGCTGTCCAACGGCCCGGCGGCAAGAATGGAATCAATTTCCGGTATCGGGTAGGACACCCGTTGCCACCAGCACAAACGGTTGGTATCCAATGCGCCCGTCGCGCCCTCGCGCGCGGTCCCGCGGAGACCGCGAAAATCGGAACCGGGAAAATCAAAACAGCAGGGCAGAGAATCGCCCAAAGAACGGACGATCGAATCCTTGACCCGCTCTTCGGACGCGTAATAGATATTACGGTGGACTCCTCTCGCGGGACTGTCGGCCGGCAGAAGCTGGAACGCGACCGAATCGATGTCCGGATTCTTGATATGGATGTCATAGGTGATGGTCAGCGCGTCGTTCTTTGTTTCCGAGGTAACCTCGCCGCTCAAATACGGCCGATGAAGGGAACATCCTGAGATGACGATCAGGATAATAATCGCAAGGAAAAGCGCCAACCGTGATGCGCGTGATGCCGCAGGGTCAATCATTGGTCCGATACCCTCCCCTTGTATTCGTGTGTTCTTTATACACACTACAGCCGCAAACGCAACAACGGCCGGGAATAGGACAGCCGCTGGACGATCTCGAAACCGGCCGACTCGAAAATCGACAACGGGCCGGTCCAGACAAAGGCCCCCGGAAGCTTCGATCCGTCCAGCGTCGGCGGCACCGGGTAGGCCTCGACCACCCGCACCCGCCGCTTCTTCATGAACTTCAGCGCCGCCGCCAGCATCCGGCGCGATAATCCCTTCCGGCGATATTCCTTGGGAATGAAGAAACAATTGACCGACCAGACCCCTTCGGTATCGTCGCGTCGGTAGGCTTTCATCCGTTCCAATCTTGGAAAGACCACCCGCGGACCATAGGAACACCAACCGACCGGCTTATTTCCCTCATAGGCCAACAATCCGGTCATCTGATTGGATAAAATCAGCTTTTTGGTCAACTGATGCGCCCTTTTCCCCTTGGTTTCTTCCCAGAGCTTTCCCCCCTGCGGCACCCGCCACGATTGGCACCAGCATCCCCCGCAGGCCCCCGATGACCCAAACAAAGCCTCGAAATCGGACCACAGGTCATCCCGAATTTCCTTAAACGTGAACCTGGCCATATTCCTCACCCGCTTCAATGGAATCGTTATCTGTCGGAAAGGTAGGTCGGTTGGAGAACGACGGCAATCGGATTATTGGCCGGAAAACGGCAGGGCCTTCTGAATATCCGGGTACAGCAAACGAACAAAATCGGTCATCCTCTGCGAGGCGGCCTTCAAATCGGCGGACAGCGCCAGCGGCATGGTCACGCGGCAGATGGCGGCATCGGTCGGCAAAAGCAGAACGGAGTTTTTCATCAGGTCGAACTTGAGCCCGTACTCGCCGGAAATAACCCCGCTGCGGGTTTCGTACCAGTAGACCATCAGCTCCTGCCGTGTGGGACCGGCAATCAGCAACCGGTTGACCGCCAGCGTCTTCCCGTCCGCCAGCGAAATCGCGTATGGTTCGATTGAGATAATCCGGTACCCGCCGCCGGGAAGGCAGTGTTTGGGGGAATGAATCTGGGCGCCGTATTTCTGACTGGAGAAATAGGCCACGAACAACCAGAAACTGCTTCCCTCGATTGTCCGGTAGGATCGCAGCGTCGTGGTGTCGGCCTTGAGGATATCATAGGCGTAATCGTCGAATCGTTGTTCGCCGCCGATGAATCCCCCGATTTCGAATGGTATTCGGCCGAAATCGGGCGGACGATCCGGCCGGGCCTGGTGGCTGCGCAGGAAGGTCCCGAATCCGCCGAAAATGACCAGCAGGGCGATGGCAACCAGTGCTTTTTTTGTCAACCCGGTCATGGTTTCTTCGTCCCGATTTTAAGGATCGCCCCGAAGATGAACAGCATGATGAAGGCAACCACGAACACCATCATCCCCGACAAGGTATGCAGGAAATCCTCGGCCAGCTCTTTCGAAACGGTATAGGCTCCCACGGCGGTGAAAAACACCCGGAAGATGTTGGCCGCGACGGCGATCGGGACGGTGGAGGCAAAAAGGATAATCTGCCGGGGCAGGCCTTTCTGGGTCAGACGGGCATAAATCGCCCCCAGGGCCAAAAGCGAGATCAGCGACCGCAGC
>JAAZOE010000558.1 GCA_012797915.1 Candidatus Zixiibacteriota bacterium
CTTTTCGGCTTCGGCCTGATTACCCGTCGCAAGTAATTGCCGATTATCGGTTTAGATATAAAAAAACCCGCCGCAAGGCGGGTTTTTTTATTCCCTCCGCCATGCCCAGCTCTTGACAGGAAAGGAATATGGCGGTAGATTGATGTTCGAGGAGTCCCTTCAGCTCAACGAAACCGGCGATCAACGGGAGAAGACGAGACTTGGGGGGAAGGATTCCAAAGGGAATCGAAGGACTGCCGTCCGGCAGGGAGGCCGGTGAAGCTTGTCGGAAAGAGATGGAAATACCTGGTAGATTTCCCCAAACCCCTTGAGATTTTAGACCTTAGTGGCGATTATATAGTATAAGGATCAAACAGATGCCGGGTTCAAACCCTTTATCAACTATGAGTCGTACACGTGTCGCCGCAATAGCCATCCTTCTTCTCGTCGTTGCTGGCGGATGCAGCCGGGATTCCGGCGAGAAAATCCGTTACGACATGGAAAAACTCTACTATACTGCCGGGAAATCGGCGGAGCGGATTAATATCCAACCAGACCTGGCGACAACGGCCGATAGCTCCGCCCTCAAGGCCGCCTATCAGGAAATCCTGAAGTTTTATTATGACCACCGCAACGACCCGCAGGTCTCCGGCAACGATTCCGTTCGGATGGCGATGGAGAAAATCGCGGTGACCACCGAGGCCCAACTGGCTCGCTTTTTCGCCGCCCGGAAACAACCCGATTCAGTCATCGCCGCCTATCGCCGCATCGGTCAGGATATACCGGCCGGCCGGGAGGATATCGGGGGGGCAACGCTGGCCCTGGCCCTGACCTACCGGGCGTTGAATAATCTGGATTCGACCCTGGCCATCTATAATCGGCTCCTGGCCGATTACTATCCGCCGTGGGATTCGCTGGAGCGGGTGAACAATGATGTCATCGCTGTTCCGGTAGACAAAATAAAAATCGGCCAAGCCCTGAAAGATTCGATCATGACCGCCCGGTTCATGCGCGAGGCGCTGGCGTATTACGGCCGTCTGAAATCCGACTATCCCGGCAGCGTTACCGCGCGAACCGCCTCGATCTATACGGGCCGGACTTACGCCATGATGGGACAGTGGGACCAGGCCATAACCGAACTGCAGAACGTCACCGATTCGACCGGCCAGATGGCCGTCCAGGCGGAGGTTTTGATCGCCGGCATTTATGAAGGGCCGAAGAACGATCCCCGTCGGGCCATCGCGTTGTACCGCCGGATTCTGGACCGGAAACCGGACAGCGCCACCGTCGGCCGGGCGATGCTTCGACTCGGACGGGCGTTATGCGAGGTAAAGGAATTCGAGGAGGGACGCCAGATCCTGGCCGACGCCAAGAAGAAATTCGAACGGTACCCCAACCTGGTCGCCCCGGCCCAAATGCAATACGCGCAGGCATTCGAACAGCAGGGGCGATGGGACCGCGCCGTTTCGGAATACCAGTGGTTGATGGAAAACTACCCGTATTCGGAAGAGGCCTTCCGGGTCGCCCTGTATGTGCCCGAACATTTCGCCTCAATCAAAGATGAGAAGATGGCCGACATCTGGTACAACCGGGCGATCGAGTTTTACCAGTCGGCGGCCCGGAACCGCCAGGGCCAGCCGATGGCCATCGCCGGAGGCGGTGCGTTGGTGGACTTGTATTGCACATGTCCGCCGCGGCACCGCCGCCGGCGATTGCGTTTCGTCCGTGCGTCGTCTCCGCGGCGGAGTTGGAGACGACGCAATGAACGAA
>JAAZOE010000559.1 GCA_012797915.1 Candidatus Zixiibacteriota bacterium
AAGGGATCCGCCGCCACCAGCCAGCGACCGTCCAGATCGAGGAAATCGGCCAGCGAGGACAGATGCCAGGCGGCCGCGATTCCCACGGACGATTCGATCATGCATCCCAGCATGACTTTCAGGTCCAGGCGATGGGCCTCGCGCATCGCTTCGATGGCCGTCTCCAAACGGCCGGATTTTTGTATCTTGATATTGACGCCGTCCACAAAGGCCCCGACCCGGACGACATCATCCTTCGTTTCAACCGCCTCGTCGGCGATAAGCGGCACCGTGATGGCCTCGCGCAATCGCTGCCAATCGTCGATCGCCGCGACGGGAAACGGTTGTTCGATAAGTTCAATTCGATCCAACGGTGTCTCGGCCAGCATTCGAACGGCATCCTCGAATATCCAGCTGCCGTTGGCATCGATACGGAAGCGAAGATTCCCGCAGCGATGCATCCCCTCGATCACCTGTCCGGACGTGACCGGATCGGCATCCATCTTGATTTTGACCGCCCCCCACTCCCCTCCGGCATATCGTTCCAGGTCCTGGAAATCGCCGACCGACACCGTCACCGAGGTTTGTCGAGGAGTGGGTTGAACCAACCCCAGGTGAGCGTACAATGGTTTGCCCGCTCGGCGGGCACGGAAGTCATGGAGAGCGGTGGAGACGGCGCAGATTGCCGGGCAGCTGAACTCCCTCTCCCGGTCCTTCAAAAAGCCGTCGAGCCTCGGTTCCGGGATTTCGGCAGCGAAGCGGCAGAGGCGTTCAATCTCCGGCCCGAGATCGTCAGCGGTGATGCCATAGTAGACGGAACCGGACGCTTCGCCCAGTCCGACATCGTCGGCGACGACAATAAAGTTCTTCTTGATCCGGGCGCTTCCGGCGGCCAGGACAAACCGGCGATTCAACTCCAGTTCGAGCGGGACCATCCGGAAGATCATGGCAGCACCCGCCGCACTTCCTCGAGGCTTTCGGCGAGATCCCGGCGATACCGGCGGGCTTTCGGATCGAGGGAATCGATAGTCACCATGCCCCGTCCGGCCGAGGCATGGATGATTTCCCGGACCCCGCAGGCGATGGCGACATGTCCCGGGAAGAACAACAGATCACCAGAGCGGAGGTCGGCTGGCGAGACCGGTATGCCGGCCAGGCGCTGGTCCTTGCTGTCGCGCGGCAACGAAATCCCGTGGTATTTGAAAACCATCTGGACCAGACCGCTGCAGTCGAAGCCGCATGGGGTCAGGCCGCCCCACAGGTAGGGCGTCCCGAGGAATCGCCGCGCCGTGGCACCGATGCGCCGACCGGTCCCATGGTCGGGCATGTTTGGGGAAGCCGGAGTCAGGTGCCGGGTCGCGATCGGGGCGGCGAAGCCATTGGGCAGCAGGACGACGTTTTTCCGCATACGTCGGCCGATGACCACCTCCGTCGCGAAATGGAGAAGATGCGGAAAGGCCGGCGCGCTCTCGCCTCCGAGCGGCGCGGCGGCCGAGACGATCATCCGTTTCGGTTGCGCGCGGTACCGCTTCCAGGCGGCAAACGGAAGAAGATCGAGATGCCCGGTCCGACACCACCCTGTGTACCCATCGGAGAGAATGATATGGCTGTATTCATCATGGCCGGAATCGACGGCGACCGGGGTGCCGAACAACGCCTGGCTGAGCCGTTCCGATCGCCATGTCGGCTTGGCCCGCATGTCGGTTACCGAAACCGTGATGATTCCGTATCGCATGATTGATGTATATTATTCGCGTTCCGGTCTGGCAAGCCAAAAACGTTTCACGGGACCGGCGGCGACGTCTCGGTGCCAGGCATAAAAAAAGGGCGCCGCGACGGCGCCCTTTTCGTCCTCGATGATCATCCCTTTTTGACCGGCTCTTTAATGAGGGCCGGCATCGCCTCGCGGATGCGCGTCAGCGCTTTCTTAATATTCTCGATGGAGTTGGCATACGAGAAGCGGAGATATCCCTGGCCGTATTCGCCAAACGCCGTTCCGGCCAGCCCGGCGACGCCGAGTTCGGTCAGCATATACTCGGCCAGTTCCTTCGATTCCCAACCGGTTTTCTTGATGTTCGGCCAGACGTAGAAGGCGCCGTGCGGTACCAGACAGGAGAAACCCTCGATCTGGTTGATTCCCTCAACGAAGAAATCGCGCCGTTTATGGAATTCCTCGATCATCGCCGCCGGGGCGTCCTGCGGCCCCAACAGTGCTTCGATCGCCGCCTGCTGGATAAAGGATGTGGCACAGGAGCTGATATTGGTTTGCAGCCGGGCCACGGCCGGAGCCAGCTCTTTCGGCAACAGCCCCCACCCCAGCCGCCAGCCGCACATGGCATACACCTTGGACAATCCATCGAGGATAATTACGCGATCCTGGTTGGCATCGAACTGGGAGATCGATTCGAAGGTGATGTCATAGATGATCCGGGAATAGATTTCATCAGCCATGATCAGGAAGTCGTGCTCGCAGGCCAGCTTGTAGATTTCCTCGAGGTCCTGGCGGGTCAGCACCGACCCGGTCGGATTCTCCGGAGAGTTGATGATCAACAGGCGGGTCCGGGGAGTAATCAATTTCTTCAGTTCCTTGACGTCGAGGCGGAACTGGTTCTCCTCGCGCAAGGGAACTGGAACGCGGGTGGCGCCGGTGAAATCGATGACCGATTTGTAAATTGGGTAGCCGGGATCGGGATAGATGATTTTCTCCCCCGGTTCGGCCAGCATCATGATGACGGCGAACATCACCAGCTTGCTGCCGGGCGTGACCACGATCTGATCGGGATGGTATTTGACGCCGCGCAGTTTATAGTAGTATTCCGAGATCGCCGCGCGGGCCTCCGGCGTGCCGGCCGGGGCGGTATAATGGGTATTGCCGTCATTTATGCCCTTAATGGCTTCATCGCGAATGTTACGGGGCGTGTCGAAATCCGGCTCCCCGATCTGGAGATGGATGACCTTGATATTCTTCTCTCTCTCCAGGCGCTGCGCCCGGGCCAGCGTTTCGAACGCCGATTCCGTCCCCAACCGGGACATCCTCTTGGCAAATTTCATAGCCCTACACCTCGTTTATGGTTACCTGTTTTGCAACAGTTTTTTTGCCTTGGCGACGATGTGTTCCGCCGATAAGCCGAATTCCTTGATCAGTTGCCACGACTTGCCCGATTCCCCGAATCGATCGGTGACGCCCAACATGTCGAAAAGAACCTTCTTCCCGGCCAGGCCCGGATCGCTGAGGATGGTGGAGGCAATCCAGTTGCCCAGTCCGCCGACCTGATGTTCCTCGCAAGTGAGAATCGCCCCGGTCTCGTGCGCCGCCCGGATGACCGCCGCCCGGTCCAGCGGCTTGAGGGTGTGCATGTTCAGGACCCGGGTTTCCAGGCCGAACTCCCGGCGCAGAATCCAGGCCGCCCGGCAGGCCTCGGCCGTCTCCGGTCCGCAGGCGATCAGGGTCAAATCCTCGTGCTCATCGCGGTACTGCTCGGCCAGACAGATGTCGAACGCCTTGACGAAATCCTCCTGCTCCCCGCGGAACCGGTGCACGTTGGCCTTGCCGAAGACGAACGGCGTCTCGGGGGTGGTGATGATCGGCGTCGCCTCGCGGGCGAAACGCAGATATTTCGGGCCGACGATATCGAAGAGCAGGACTTTGGTGGCTTTCTTGACTTCCACCGCATCGCAGGGGACGGAGACATGCATATTGGGCAGGCCGCACAGTTGGAATAAGGCCTCCAGTTCCTGATGAGTCGCGCCGTCGGGCCCGACCGATACGCCCCCGTGGGCCCCGACAATCAGCACGTTGAAGTTGCCGTAACAGACCGACACCCGCAGCTGATCCAGATTCCTCGCCGAGGAAAACACGCCATAGGTTCCGAAAACCGGAATCTTTCCCTCTTTGGCCAATCCGGCGGCCACGGTTGTCCCCCCTTGTTCGGCCACCCCAACGGAGAACCAGCGGTCTTTCCGTTCCGGATGCTTCTTGTAGAAATCGGAGATGGTGATGGAATCGGATATATCCGCGCCGATACAGACAACCCGCTCATCGCCGCCATACTCGTCCAACGCCCGCCCCATCCCCATCCGCGTGGGATCCATCGTCACCTTCATGGTCTGGCCCGTGTTCCACCAATAATCGCGCTCGAAATGCGGCATCTTGGCATCGAGCCGTTTCTCCACGGTTTTCTGGTAGTCGCCGGCAACGGCGAAGAAGGCCGGCAGGTCGAACACGCCGGTCAGCTTCAGCTCCACCAGCGCCTTCTCCAATTCCTCCTTATTGGGCGATTTGCCGTGCCAGCCGACCACGTTTTCCATGAAGCTGACCCCCTTGCCCTTGACCGTATTGGCGATGATGCAGGACGGCTTGTCGCCGGTATTGGCCTTGGCGGCTTCGAGCGTCGCGACGATCTGCTCCATGGTATGGCCGTCGATTTCGCGCACCTCCCAGCCGAAAGCCCGGTATTTGTCCGCCAGCGGTTCCAGCCGCATGACCTGCTCTGTCGGACCATCAATCTGCAACCGGTTTCGATCGATGATAATGGTCAGGTTGTTCAGTTTGAAATTGGCCGCGGCCATGGCCGCCTCCCACATGGAGCCTTCCTGGTGCTCGCCGTCGGAGGAAATTACGAATATATGATAATCCTTTTTGTCCAGTTTCGCGGCCAGGGCGATGCCGACCGCCACGGAAAACCCCTGACCCAGCGAACCGGAGGATATTTCCACGCCGGGCAGATCCCGCCAATGCGGATGCCCCTGGAACGGCGCTCCCAGAGCCCGCAATTTGGCCACTTCTTTCTCCGGATAATACCCGGATACGGCCAGCGACACGTATAACGCCGGGGCCTTGTGACCAGCCGACCAGAGAATGCGATCGCGCATGTCCCAGCGGGGATTCTTGGGGTCATGACGGGCCACCTTGAGGTACAAGGCCGCCAGAATATCCATCATCGATAGCGTCCCTCCGGAATGCCCGGAGCCGGCGCAACAAAGCGAAATAAGATTAAGACCGCGCATGTAATTGGCGCGTTCCTTAAGCTGTTCTATGGTCATGGCCGCCCCCAATGTGGTTGTGTGTGAATTTATCCGATTCATTTCGCCTCCCACAATTAAAGCACGGTTGCTGCCTCTTAATTAGTAACAACTTGGACCGGTAGTCAAATGGTATTATGTGAAACTTTTCACGCAGTACAGTCGGGAAAACCGGTCAAAAAACCCGTTTTCCAGGCGTTTTTGTCAGGAAATCCCGGTTAAACGGCGGTACAACTTTTCCGCCTTGACTCGTAAGCCGTCCAGATCGCCATCATTGGTCATAACCATGTCCGCGTGCCGTTTAAGTTCCGCTTCCGAGAGCTGTAATCGGGAACGGCGACGGACTTCCTCGCGATCGAACCCCCGTTTCCCCATTCGTCGCAGCCGCCGTTCGGCGGTCGAGGTCACCAGGATGACATGGTCCATCCGTTTATCATATTTCCACTGGACCAGCAGGGCGGCATCGACAACCGCATGCCGGCGGA
>JAAZOE010000560.1 GCA_012797915.1 Candidatus Zixiibacteriota bacterium
AATTCGCCGCCGGGATTTGGGGGACGGTCGGCGGGGCGATCTACGGCAATGCCGGGGCATTCGGCAGTCAGATCGGTTCCCGGTTGGTGCGAGCGGAAATCGTCGATGGGACCGGATCGGTGAGGGTGGAAACGCGCGAGTATTTTCAATTTGCCTATCGCTGGTCGCGCCTGAAAGAGACCGGAGAGATCGTGGCCACGGCCGAAATCGGGCTCGATCCGGGCGACCGTCGCGCCATTGAGAAGCGAACCGAGGAAATTCGCCTGCTCCGCCGGGAGAAACATCCGGACCGGCCCTGTTCGGCCGGTTGTTTCTTCAAGAATATCGAAGATCCCCGTCAGCCGGGGGGCAAATTGCCGGCGGGGAAGTTGCTGGAGGAAGTCGGGGCCAAGGATATGCATGTGGGCGGTGCGGCGGTGTTCGCGAATCATGCCAACATCATCATCAACTCCGGTCGGGCTACATCGAAAGAAATACGGCAGTTGGCCGATATATTGAAACAGCGAGTCAAAGAGAAATTCGGTGTGGAATTGGAAGAAGAAGTCATCTGTCTCGGTCACTTTTAACAAAGGAGAATCTATCGATCCATACGCCTAAAGAATGAATGTGTACGCCGGTTAGAGAAAAATCATGATTTCTCGGCGCCCGACATATCTGCTGCTGGCCGTCATGGGTCTGGGGATCGGGTTGTGCTGTCCGACGGATGTGCAGGCCGCCCCGCCCCAGTTTAATGCGACCCTGAAGGTCACCACCACCTCGCTGTCCCCCTTCCCGGCGCCGGACCGCAAGTTCCTCTTTGCCCTGACCCTGGATGAATATTTCCCCCTGGTCAAACTGGCGCCCGGCAAGGAATATGAATTCAGCTATAATCCCAAAGATACGCTGCTGACCTATACCCGCAATTACCGGAAGAACCAGGGCTTGATTCCGGTCTCCAGCGACGTCCAGGCCTTTGTCGACCGCCGGGTGGAATTGAACCTCAAATCGATGTCGTCGGATATCAACCGCACCTCGCTGATGAAGGACCAGCAGAACAAGGCCGGCGGCCTGTTCAACATCCAGATCCCCATCCGGTCCAAGACGTTCGAATCGTTGTTCGGCGAGGGCGGGGCCGGGTTGAAGGTCTCGGGATACCGGAAAATCACCTTCTCCGGACGGTCCACCTGGACCGACGGGCAGTCGAGCGTGTACGCCCAGCAATCGAAGTTCCCGTCGCTCAACATGGAGCAGGTTTACCGGTTCGATATCAACGGGACGATCGGGTCGAAAATCAGCGTCTCGGTCAGCCAGGATTCGCGCAACGATCTGCCGCTGGCCAACCGCCTGATCCTGCGGTACAAGGGGAACGAAGATGACGTATTGCAGACCATCGAGGCCGGCAACACCACCCTCGATCTGCCGTCCACCCAGTTCCTGAAATACTCCACGCGGGTCCAGGGATTGTTCGGCATCAAGGCCACCGCCAAGATCGCCGACCTAACCATTACGACCATCGCTTCGCAGGAGAAAGGCTCGACGGAAGCGGTGGAAATCACCGCCGGCAGCGCCTCATCGTCGAAACGGGTCCTCCGCGACGTCGAATACCGTCGAAGAACCATTTTTGACCTGGGCCGGATCGCCCGGGACAGCACCTATTGGCCGCTTTCGGATACCCTCCCCAAACCGGGCATTGACGAGTTTGACTATTATGCCGGCGACAGCATCATGCTGGCGATTCTGTACCAGGATGATAAGCCATATAACGCCATCGATCGAGCCGGCCGTCCGGCCGGGATTTGCTATGTTGACCCCCGGGATACCCTGCGGGCCGATCCCACCAATCTTTACACCGAGGCGGGGAATTTCGAAAAGATCGATCAGGCTTCGTATTATGTCAACCCCACCAGTTTCTATGTCGTGTTTACCGAGCAGGTGCTGGGTGACGATGACATTTTGGGCGCTTTCATTGTCGTCCGTCGCGCGGACAGGAGTATCGACACCATCGGCAACATTTCCGGCGATACACTGCGTTTGAAACTGATCAAACCGACTTCATACTCGCGAATCAACCATCATGTTTGGGAGTATGAATGGCGCAACGTTTATTTGCTCAGCAGCGCTTCCCTTGATCCGTCGGGGCTGGAAGTCGATGTCTTCCGGGGCTCCACGATTAATTACAATCAGGAGGCCGATCCCAACGCGCTCAATTATCAATCGGGTAACGGGGTGAAATACCTGCAACTGCTGGGCTTGGATCGCTATGACGCGAGCAACGCCAGGATTCCCGACGGAGAAATCGACAAGAATTCGAACGTTATCGACGCCTCGCTGGGGTTGCTGATCTTTCCCGACCGGCATCCATTCGACTCCCGCCTGTTGTACGCGATCGGGACGAACGGGGATACCGTCCGATTGGCGGAGACGGTTCCGGAAATATATACACAAACGACTGAGTCGATAACCAGAGCGGCTTCCAAGTATTACCTGTCGATTGCCACCAAGGAGCGCGGCAATTCGGTCATCGATTTGCAGTCGACCAATATCATCGAAGGCTCGGAAATCGTCACCTACAACGGGGCAACGCTG
>JAAZOE010000561.1 GCA_012797915.1 Candidatus Zixiibacteriota bacterium
CGTCCGGAATCTATCAAAACGCCGCCGCGGTCATCCAACGGGAAATCGAAAACCGGACCGGCGTCAAAGTGCCGATTGTCTCGGACACCTCGCCGGAAGCGGCCGTCCCCGTCCGCGGCCAATTCCGCGGATCGAACGCTCCTATCTTCATCCTTCACCTCCGTCGATCCTATCAACGGTGTCCGGGAACGCCCGGTTCCCGCTAGTGCTTCTTGTCCACGAACTGCGGCGCGACCTCCAGGTCGCGAATGTACCGGACGATCTTGGCCGAGTGCTGCAATTCTTTCAGCGCCTCCTTGACCCGATCGTGACGGTTGGTAGCATACTCTTCGTTTTCCTTGACCAGTTCCAGGTTTTTTCGAATGAGGGTGATGATGCACTGGGCCACCTTTTTAACCTCCGGGGCCGAAGCCGCCAGATTGAACAGCTTCGGATTGTCGCCCCGCAAGGCCGTCACTTTCTGCTCCGATTCCTGAATCCGGCGGTGGCACCGCTCGATCTCGGTGTACACCTCCAGCAGTTTGTCTTCTTTCTCGAATTTCAACAGATCCCGCTGTTTGTCGATCAGAATATACAGGGACTGGTAGAACGAATATTCTTCCTTGAGGACGCGCAGGAGCTCCTGCTCCAGATTATTGATGGCGTTATACTCCATATCCTCGCTTCCCTATGCTATGACCGCCAATCGTCCGGCGTTTCTGTCGGCCGTCGCCGGCCGCGAGGCGCCGTCCCCGGCCGACCCGGCGGCGGGGCGCGCCTTGAGCCCGTCCCAGCCCTCCTTGATCGTCCGCAGCAACCCCGCGATATGTTCCAGTTGTTCGCTCTTGGCCCCCGCCACCGCCATGTCGATTTCCTCGATCATATAGGCGTATAATTTGCCCAACGGCTGTGCGACCGCCGCCCCCTTCTTCATATCCAGCGTGGTGTACAGGTGCACCAGGCACTGCCGGGCCTTTCCCCCCGCTGTTTTCCCTGCTTCGAGCCGACCGTCGCGGAAATGACCGGCCGCCTGCTCCAGATAGGCGATGGTCCCTTTGTAGACGGTGAGAATCAGGTCGACCTGTGACATGCCCAGAACCTGGGTGGCTTGGTAGGTTTCGAATCCCTTTTTCATGCTTCGGCTCATCAACCGTTCGTACCTAGAATGCTGGCCAGGTTCGACGTTGCCTGATCCAGCAACGACTGCAGATAGGAACTCTGGGACTGCAACTCCGACAGGGCCGTCTCCAGATCGGCGTATTCCTGCTCCAGCCGGGTGCGTCGCGCCGCCAGCCGTTCATCGAAATCCGTGACCCGATCCTCGTAATCATCGATCTGTGCCTGCAGGGCCGCGGACTTGCGGGCGATGACCCCATCCTGTCCATCGGTGATGCTTTCCAGTAGATCACGGAATCTGGAGGCGACACCGCGGGTGATCGTGATGTCTCCCTCGGACCCGTCCGCCAGTTGATTCTAGGTCAGGCCCACCAGGAGCTTCAAACCGGCCGTCGTGCGGTTGCCGTCGTTGCCGGTCAGGATCTGGCCTTTTCCGGTCGCCTTCTCGCCGTTGATCGTCCCGGCCACATTCTGACCGGCATGACTGACCCCAGACGCCAGCCCCAACTGTGACATGGCGTTGTTGGAAATGGAGGCCATTACTTCGACCTTCGATGACGAACCGTAGGTGGCCGAGGACAATTTCAGGTATCCCGTATCCCCAAGGTCGACCCACTCCACGCTGACCCCGCGGCTCCCGATCTTGGCGTCGGCATTGATCCGCGTCTGCAGTTCGTTGGCCAAATCCTCGCCCGACGAATAGGTTCGATCGGACAGGACAATCTCGTCCGAGACCACGCCGTCGATCCGCAGCTTCAGTCGATTGTTGGCCGTCGTCAGCGACAACGGCGTCGCCGTCGGGTCGGTCATGGTCAGCCCCTGCAGATACCCATGGGTCGCCGCCTGTGTGATTTCCACCGCAAAGGTGGAACCGCCGATAATCGACGAACTGCCGCTGATGAACGTGATCCCCTCGCTGGTCGAGGTCCCGGCGTCGGTGAACAGCTTGATCACGGCGTCGTAATCGTCGTTCAAAGCCGCCGTCAACTTGCCGGAATCCTTGATCGTCAACCGCCCGGTCGAATCGGTACGGATACCGATGGCCGACAGGGCATTCAATGACTGATCCAAACCGGCGACGGTCGCGCCGATGGCGTTGCGCATGCGGCTCTCGATCGTCTGCAGGGTTGAATCGCCCATCAATATCCCGGCGGCCTGCGATTCGGCGTCGTATTTGCCGAGATCACTGATATATTCCAGGGCGTCATTATAGGCGCCCAGAAACGTCTCGATCTTTTCGCGAATGGCCGAAGTGTCCACGCCGGTCTGAAGGGTTACCGGTCCCGTTTCGGCCGTGGTGATACCCTTGAGGTTTAGAGTCAGGCCGGGTATGGCTTCCTCGATGGTGTTGGTCGTCGATCGGATGACGATCGGCGAACCATCGCCATCGGCGGAGCCGATGGATACGCGGGCATCCGATGCCTGCTGAAGCAGCGGCGCGAAGGTACTCACCTCGAACGTATCACCGGCCACGAGGCTCCCGTCGGTGAAGGTCAGTTTCAGACCGTCCGGTCCGGTGATCTCCGTATCGGCCTGGGAAACGATGACCGTCCCCTCGGTGATCCCGTCCGTCCAGTTCAAGGCGATGTTTCCCTGTCCGACGGTCTGGGCGCCGTTGCCGCCGACGGTAAAGGTATACGTCTTGTTGACACTGCCGGTAAAAGCGGCCGTCGCCCCCAGAGCCACCCGGGCGGTCGCGTCTTCGGAAAACTCGGCCTCGGGATTGTCGAACGAGGCGGTGGCAAAATCGAAGTTCTGACCGCCGGTGAGGGAACTGGTCACGACAATCTTGTTCCGCTGACCCGTTTCCTCTCCGGTCAGCACCAGCCGGTACGGATTGGAGGCGGTGCCATCGTTGATGATGCTGGCGGTCACGCCGACATCGGCCTCGTTGATGGCGTTCTTGATTTCGACCAGGGAATTCTCGCCCTCGGTGATTTCGATGGTCGTGGCGCTCCGACTGCCCAACGCCAGGGTGATCGTCCCGGTCCCGAAGACGGCCTGGGTGGCGTCGGAGAACCCCTGCGAGGCGATCTGATGATTCCGGGCCAGGGACAGAATATTCAAGGTATAGGAACCGCCGGTGACCGTGCCATCGGCGGTTGCCGAAAGCAAATCTTCATCGGAAATGGAAATGGACGCCTCGTTCAGCGCCCGGGCGGTGGCCAGGCTTCCGACCGCGGTCTGTACGGCCAGGATTTTGGCCGACAGGGCCTTGAATGCCGTCAATTCCTTGGTGATTTCAGCCTGACGCTCCTCCAGCAACACGGCCGGCTTCCGCTCCACCGATATGAGCGCGTCGATAATTTCGGTCGTGTTCAGGCCTGATACCAGTCCCTCGATCGACTGCAATCCCGCCATGGCTTTCTCCCTGTGACCCCGTCGTTCCCCGAATGACGAAACCGGACGATTCCCGTCCGGATGCCGATGTCGAAGCCGACGGACTCTGCCGTGTTACCGTGTTACTCCTGGCGATCCCCACACTCTTCGGGGAGGGGTCACCCCCTCCCCGAAGAAAACGAGACTGACTATTGAAACAGCGACAGGACGACCTGCGGAACCTGATTCGCCTGGGCCAGCATCGCCGTACCGGCCTGGAGCAGAATCTGGTTCTTCACGAACGTGGACATCTCGGCCGCCATGTCGGTATCCCGAATCATCGATTCGGAAGCCGACAGGTTCTGCTGCGCAATCTTGAGGTTGCGCAGGTTGGATTCCAGAGAGTTCTTCTGGAAGCTGCCCAGCGTGCCACGGGTCGTCGACACTTCGTTAATCGCCGCATCGATCACCGACTGGGCGTCCTGAGCGCCCTGCACGGTCGTCACGTCGATTTCCGAAAGATTCTGGAACATGTTGCCGGCCACGTTGCGGCCGAGGGCCGAGGCGGACATATTCCGCAGGCCGATCTTGGCCGTCTGGCCGACGTTGGCGCCGATCTGGAACACCAGCGATGAATCAGTATCCTCGATGGTTTCCGTTCCGCCGGTCGAGGTCAGATCCAGTCTGAACTTGATCGACTCGGTGCGATCGGCGTTGTACAGTACCGCGTCCTTACCGGCGGTCACCGACGTGCCCGGACCGGCGTCGAGACGGACGTCGTACGTCGCGGCATTCACGGTCAGAAGCAGGTTGCCCAAGTTCAGACCGTTGGCCGCGGAGGCCACCGTCAGATCGATGGAACCCCGACCTTCGACCCCTTCCGCCTTGTTGTACAACGTGACGTTTCTGGTCGCGGCGTAATCCACCGCCGTGATCGACGTCGAATAATTGTCGAAGCTGACGATGGCGTTGGTGCCGGTGATGGCGACGCTGTCCTGAGAGACGCCCAGCGCCTTTTCCAACTGGTACGTTTCCGTACCGGCGGAATTCATCTTGATGGAGTAGTCACTGCCTTCGTCGGCGGTGAAGAAACGGATCTGATCCGTGCCGGAAGCAGCGGCACCGAGGTTGTACACGCCGGTGTCGATCGTCCCGAACGCGGTCGTCAAAGCCGTGTTCATCGCCGAAACCATCGTCGACAACGCGGTATACGTGCCGTTGGCGATGGTCACATCGGCGGTGGTCCCGGCCGCGTATTCGGCGGTCACGATGGTGAAGTTCAACGTGCCCAGCGAAGCGCCGCGGGAGGTGCCCGCCGTCAGAGTGCCGAACAGATCGTCGGAGGCCCGGGTGGAACTGGTCAGCTTCAGCGAGTACTGGGTGCCCTCGTTCACCGTCCGGAACACCAGGTTGCCGCCGACGGTGGCCGCTTCGACCTTGCCGGCCAAAGAGCTGTTGTTGCCGATAGCCGTGTTCCAGGCCTGCAGCTGAACCGCCGCCGTATCGCTGGAGGCTACCGTGATGGTGATGGTCTGATCACCGGTCACCGCTTCGCCGTTCTCCTGATAGTTCAGGACAACGGTGTACGTCCCGGCCGATCCGGCCGTGGCCGTGGCCAGCGCCGCACTGGAGGTAAACGAGGCCGCCGTCTGAGCCGCGGCCACTTCAAAACCGTTGCCCCAGGCATCGGTCAGATCGATCGAACCGGTCAGCTTCTCCGCGCCTTCAGACGCCTGAAGAACGTCGAGATTGTGGATGCCGTCGGTCAGGTTGTACGGGTCACCGGCCACGCCGTCCAAGGACAACCCCAGAGACGTGGTGTTCAATGACGCCGACGAATCGGCGGTCTTGGTCGCCTGAATCGAGTGCGTCCCGGTGCTCAGTTCGCTGTTCAGAATGGTCACGCCGGTCGAGTTGGAGCTGGTGATCGTGGCCACGTTGGCCTTGCTGCCGTCCAGCAGTTTCTTGGTGCCGAACTGGGTGTTGGCCGCTACGCGGTCGATGGTCTTGATCGCGTTGGCGATTTCCGCCTGGTCGGCGGCCAGCTGATCGGCGTCGTTGAAACCTTCGTTGGCGGCATGAATGGCCAATTCGCGCATCGAGCTCAGCAGGCTGCTGATCTCGTTCATGGCGCCTTCGGCCGTCTGAATCATGTTAATGGAACCTTCCGAGTTCTCAATCGCCTGGCCGAGACCGGAGATCTGCGCCCGGAACTGTTCCGAAATCACCAAACCGGCCGGGTCATCGCTGGCCCGGTTAATACGATAACCGGACGACAACTTTTCCATC
>JAAZOE010000009.1 GCA_012797915.1 Candidatus Zixiibacteriota bacterium
GATGTCGTCCGGGTCGATGAATCCATCGGCATCGAAGGGAATGTATGTCGCCTCCGCGCCACCGTCGCGGACCATATGATTGACCGGCCGGATCACCGAGTTGTGCTCCAGGTTGGTCGTTATGATATGGTCGCCGCGGGAGACCAGCCCTTGGACAATCAAGTTGAGGGCGTCGGTGGCATTGTACCCGAAACACAACCGTTCGGGAATGTCGTCGTCTCCGCCGAAAAACCGGGTCAGGCGCTTGCGCAGATCGTGCAGAAAATCCCCGGCCTCGATCGCCTTGTCGTACCCGCTTCGGCCGGGATTGACCCCCAACCGCCGGTAATTGTCCACCATAGCCGCATAGACCGATTCCGGCTTGGGCCAGGTGGTCGCGGCATTATCAAGATAGATTATCTCTTCCACAAATGGCTCCATCTATCGGGAATTGTCTGCTGGGCAATGGAGAGGGCGGGTAAACCGCCGGTACAGGGCAGGTCCAAAACTGTCGTCCTTTATTGTCCCGGTCACGGTCGCCGCCGGCGGCGGATCGGGGTTATGACCGTCGGCCCTCAACGCGGTCCGACCGACCGTCACTGTCTATCTCCGTATCAATCAATTTCAAAAATATACTAATCATCAGAATTGTCAACCCGTTAGATGCTCTTGGCGATATTTGTCGAATGCCGGAATCACCGGAAAAACCAAACGACCATCCGGGGAAAAAAACAGACTGTATCTCCCCAAACAACGGAATAGAGCACGGATTTTACCACGGGAGCGAATGGCGATTGCCACGTATTTCCATGCCTGATAATGTTTTACATCAGAGGAGACGTCCCCGAAAGGGTCAAGGCCGGGCTGGGGGACCCGGCCTTGGTGTGCAGGAGGAAGAAGGGCAAGGGAAAATTTAATCGCGCGAAAAGGCGACCATCCGAATCACCAGCCCCAGCGTAAACAGGGCCGTGGTAGCCGGCAGAAGATAGAAAAAGCTGTAGGGCAGCACGTAACTCAAGACAAAGGCCGTCAGGGCCGACGGTATGGCGACGAAGAAAACCAGTTCCAGCGAAAGCTTGATCAATTTATAGACGGCCAAGAGGACAATCACCCCAACCAGGAAATAGGCGGCATACAGCCCGTTCTGCCCGAAGTGGTCCAGGATGAATTGGCGAGCCGGATCGATATATCGTTGCTGGCCGGCGACCGCCTGAGCCAAGCTACCCACGTCCAGATTGGCCAAAAGACTCATCTCATCACCTGATACAAGGTTTCTCGGACAGTTCCCGGCAGGGTCAGTCCACCGGCTCAATGGTCAGGCTCGATTCCCCGACATGGTCCAGACCGATCATACGGCTGGTCAGGAAATTGCGCGAGGTGATCCACTTCTGCGACAACTCCATAACCTGCTCTTGGTCGACCTCTTCCTCCCAATCCAGAACGATGTTGTCCAGGTGCTGTTCGTTGACAACCACATCATCCATCGTCAGGGTAAACTTGACCTTCATCTGTCCGCCAAAGTTCGTTGTTCGCTTCTGGACTAGGGCTTTGCAAGGAGGATGCCGACCGGGAGAGGATAATCGCCAATCGTTGTAACGTATTATTGGACCGCATGATACGGTATGGCCTGCCACCTCCATCCGGGGCGTTCGCCCGGCCGGGCCAATCCTTTCCAAAACCAAATTATTGGACTGCCCCCTCACCCTGTTGGCGCCATTCCGCCAGAAATCAAACGGCAACCCTTCTACCCCGCCATCCGTCCTAGGCGTGGAACCGCGACAATGGTCTTTGGTAAAAGAGGGCAGAAAAAATTCATCCTCACGGAGGTGCTGATATGAAAATCAAAGCCGTGATTGCAGGCGTGGCGGTGGCCCTGACCGCTCTGGTCTTGTTTACCATCGATGCCACCCTCGCCGCCGTGGACAACGATGGATCCCCATGGATCGGGATCTTCACCCAGCAAATCGAACCGGACCTCAAGGAGGCGTTCGATCTGGGCCGGGCCGACGGCGTGGTGATTGTCGATGTCCTGAAAGACTCCCCGGCTGATAAAGCCGGCCTGCATCGCAAGGACATCGTCATTTCCATTGACGGCCGCAAGATTGACTCTCCCGGAGCCCTTTCCGAATATGTCGCCGAAACCAAGCCGGGCGACACGACGACGATTACCATCTATCGGGACGGCAAGGAAGATCCGGTCCGAGTCGTCATCGGCAACCGTCCGGGCAAGAAATTCGATATCGCCCGGTCGGATTATGGTAACGATTTCCGCAAGTATTTCCAGATGCAGACGACCCCCAGCGGATACATCGGAACCCGGATTATCGACCTCAATAAACAGCTGGCCGAATATTTCGCCGTCCCCGACGGCGAGGGAGTGCTGGTAACCGAGGTCGAGAAGGACTCTCCGGCGGAGAAGGCCGGGTTGAAAGCCGGCGATGTCATCGTGGCGGTCGATGGCAAGACGGTTGAGGAATCCCAGGATCTGGTGGATCTCATCGGGGATAAGGAGAAAGGGGACAAGGTCACGGTCGCTTATTATCGGCGCGGAGTTAAAGCCGAACTCCCCGTGGAAGTCGAGGCCCGCGATGATACCTTCGGGGACTTCTTCATCCCCGATCTCAATCATGGCTTGCCGGGGACATCGTTTTTCTGGTCTCCGGGACACCGTTCCGATGACCAGGGCGGGTTATTGGGCGATGAGTACCGCAAGGCGATCGATGAATATCGTTTGCAGCGGGAATCCAACCAGGACGAGATGAAGAAACTCCAGGAGGAGATGCAGAAGCTCCGCCGGGAATTGGACGACGTCAAGTCCAAGGTTGACTAGCGGACATTGATCGTGGGGACGGGTTTCCGGGCCCGAGCCGCCAGAAACGGGTCGGGAAACCCGTTGCCCCACGTCCAAATATCGTTCGTAATGTGTTTTGCACGCAAGGTGCGCCTGACGCTTCCTCGCACCACACCCCAACCCCCGGGAATTTTCCCGGGGGTTTTTATTGTTTTCAGTCATGGATTCAGATTATTCGGAACGCAGTCATGGTCGCCCGCAACTGAAACGGTTACCCTGTCCCTTGCTGCCGCCCCTTCCTAATGCGCGCGCATTCCGAGTTCACCGTGCCGGAGTCTACCCCGTGCCGGGCCAGCACCCGCGTGGTAACCTCCACCGCCGCCTCCAATTCGGCCGGAACCACTTCACTGGCGCCGGCTTTCTGAATCAACTTTGCATCCATCACGTATCGAGTGCGGACCAGGATATGCAGCTTTGGGGCAATGCTCCGGGCGGCCCGCACCGCCCGCTCGATGGCGGTGGGATCGTTGATCACGATCACGAATTCCGCGGCCCTGGAAGCGCCGAGCCGTTCCAGCACGCCGGCGCTGGTGATATCCCCGAAATGGATCGGTTCGCCGTTTTCTCTGGCCGAATGAATGTTCTCCGGGTTCAGTTCGGCGATAACGTACGGAATGTCGCAGTCTTTCAGCGCACAGGCCAGATCCCTCCCGGCCAAACCGTATCCCCCGATAATGACATGATTCCGCATCGCCTGAACCGAATCGGCGATCTCCTCATCGGCCGAAACCCGGAACAGCCGGGGAAACAGCCGGGTCCGGCCCACCCGTTCCGCCAGCGATGGGGCAACGGAGAGTAACAACGGCGTCCCCAGCATCGACAACACGATGGCGGCGGTCAGATTGCCGGCCAGCGGTTCATCGATCAGCATATTCGCCCCTGCCGCGCCCATGAGGACGAACGAAAATTCGCCGACCTGGGCCAGCGCCGCCGAGGACATGACGCTGACCCGCAGCGACAGGCGCATCAGCATGGCGGTGACGAAAACGATAAACGCTTTCCCGACCATGATCGCCGCCAGCAACAGGATGATAGGCCCGGCTTCGGCGACGACGGCGCGGAGATCCAGAAGCATCCCCACGGAGATAAAGAACAGGGAGACGAAGACCTCTTTGAAGGGGATGATATCGGCTGTCGCCTGGTGCCGGTATTCGCTGCCGGCGACAATCGTCCCGGCCAGAAACGCCCCCAGGGCCAGCGAAACCCCCGCCGCCGCCGACAGAAGGGCCGTCCCGACACAGATGAGCAGGACGGTCATGATGAACAGGTGCCGTTGACGGGTCCGGGCGATAACCTCCAACAGGCGCGGGACCAGACTGCGGCCGGCGGCGATCACGATCGCGATGATGGCCGCGGATTCGAGCAGGGTGAGGGCGATGTCGAGCGGCGCCGTCACCGTCCCGGCCAGAATTGGAATCATCAGCATCATCGGGACGACGCACATGTCCTGGAAAATCAGGACGCCGACGGTGAATCGGCCGTGCGGAGCGTCGATTTCGCCGCGTTGTTCCAGTCCCCGCAAGACGATGGCCGTGCTGGAAACGGCGATAATGAAACCGATGAACACCGCCGCCGGGACCGATAATCCCACGGCCTGCCCGATGATCATGGTGGCGACTATCGACAGGAACACCTGAACGAACCCGCCGACCAGAAGCAACCGCCAGATGCGCCGGATGCGGTCTATCGGCAGTTCCAGGCCGATCCCGAACAGCAGCAGCGTCACGCCGATCTCCGACAGGTTCTGGACCCGTTCGCTGTCGGCCACCAGTCCCAGTCCCTTGGGACCGGCCAAAACCCCGGCCAGGATGAACCCGGCAATCGCCGGCACCCGGAATCGCTGGAAGGCGGCCACGATAGCCACCCCCAGCCCCAGGACAATAACCAGATCTCTTAAAATATGGAGTTCATTCATCTCTGTGCCTCACGGTCGATACCCGTCCCGTCATCTCGAGTATTGGCCGCAAAATCGGAATACTCTCTATGACAATATCAATCGTCGGGTCGGGGAAATCAACGTAAACATTTCCCACCGCCCGACCCGGAAACGGCGCTCGAAAAACGGTGCTCATGAACGTTTCCATACGCTGCATACTCCGTTTGCCAATTCCAATCAAACGAAGTATCATGCGACATGAGCCGGATAGTCAATTAATGGGGCAACGGTTCGCCCTTTCTCCGGTGTCCGATTGTCGCCATAAGGAGATAACTCGATGAAACGACTGCTGCTCATCAGTAACGGGACGAATTACAGCCGGAGCTTCCTGGATCACGCTCTCGAGGCCATCGATACATTCCTGCAGGGGACCACCGGCGAGGTCATCTTCGTGCCGTACGCCAAGCATGACTGGGACGACTATCACGACAAGGTTCGCGGTATCCTGGAAAGAATCGGCGCGGTCACCGACTCCGTTCATCGAATTTCGAAAGAGGTGGAACGGAAATCCGCCATTCAAAACGCCCGGGCGGTATTCGTCGGCGGGGGCAACACTTTCCGTCTGCTGGAAACGCTCTACCGCCTGAACCTCATCCCGGCGATCCGCGAAGCGGTCCTGGCCGGGGTTCCCTATATCGGCGTCAGCGCCGGCGTGAATCTCGCCTGCCCCACCATTAAAACCACCAACGATATGCCGATCGTCTATCCGCCAAGTTTCGACGCCCTGAATCTCGTTCCGTTCAATATCAATCCTCATTACCTCGACCCCGATCCGAATTCGCAGCATATGGGCGAAACGAGGGCCAAACGGATCGAGGAATTCCACGAGGTCAATACCGTCCCGGTCCTCGGACTGCGGGAAGGCGGAATGTTGAAAATCGAAAGCACGGCCGTAACCCTGGCCGGTGAAAACGGCGCCAGGTTGTTCAGGCCGAATACTCCGCCGGAGGAATATCATCCCGGCGCCCGGTTGGATTTTTTGGTTTGATGATGGGTACTGGCCGCCGACAGACGGCTTAGAACGTGACCCCAGCGGAAACGCGGAAGGTGTCATCGAGGTCGTTGTGATGCAAATAGGCCAGGTCGATCAGGTACCGGTCGAAGGCCGCCCCCAGTCCGGCCGCGAAACGCCCCTGATCGTACCCCACCCGGCCGAACGCCGCCTTCCGATAGGAAACCTCCAGCCCGGCCTGGAAATCGGCTGAGATGTTCCCTTGCCACAACTCGGCGGTCTGGCGGCGTCCCTCGAAACGGAGAATCGTCTGTCCGGTCAGGATAGCCTCCACCTCGCGCCGGGCTAGCCGAATCGACAGCGCCGGTTTGACCGCCGGGTAAATCGTTTCGGTGTTATCATTGGAATAGGCCAGGAAGGTCGAAGTCAGATCGGTGACTGCCACCGCGGCGGTGATTACAGTATCCACCTTGTAGACCACCCCGGCATCGAGTCCCAGGCCGTAGCCGGTCTCGACGGCGATATCACGATAGATGACCTTGGCGGTGGCTCCGTATGATAGA
>JAAZOE010000562.1 GCA_012797915.1 Candidatus Zixiibacteriota bacterium
AATTCCGATAGGTGGTGTCGAACCGGTTCTCATAGATGACATCATCCAGGTTTTCGGCGCCGTTGCCGGCTGCTTCGCAGACGATAATCCCTTTCGCCCAGGCCATCTGGATGGCGTCAAATTCCGCCTGCCAGTACTCCATGCAGACATACCCGAGCTGGTCGGAGCGTATTTGGAAATTATACCGGGGCCCGGCGGCGTTCAGTTCGATCAGCATGATATCTCCGGGAACCAGGCTGTCGACCGCCAGCAGGATGGCGTCGGCGGTGGCCATATCGCCGATCGACACCAGACCGATCCGCGCCTGTGGGGCAATACCGACCATTCCGTACCCGTTGTCTCCAGCCGCCAGCATTCCCACGACCGCGGTCCCGTGATCCCGCCACATCGCTTCCGGCGGCATCGTCCCTCCCCAGACGGAACCGGACGGCAGTTCCAAATCTTCGTGCGTCAGTTTCCACGCCCCTTCGATATCGGCGATCGTCACATCGATACCGGTCCCCCCGGCAATGGTATGAGCATAATCGGCGTCGATCCCGCCGGGGGCGACCCACAAATACGATTGGGCGGTATCATAGGCCGGGGTCGGCGGGTCGATATCCACGGTCGGCTCCGGTTTCGGTTCCGGGTAGGCGATTTCCACTTCGGGAAGAGCATTGAGACGGTTTATCAACGCCTCGGCCTCGGCCGGGCAAGAGACATCGATAACGAAATAGCCGTTCATATCGGCCACTTGCCGACCCGACCGGGTTTCCAGCAGGAATTTCGTTTTCTCCAATTTCTCGGGCGTCTGCCCGAACATCCTCCGAACCTGATGGTTCGCTTTCCCCGATAAGACCCCGTTAACCCCGGCCATATCCCTGCCGGCCAGCGAAACGAAGCCGTTGCCATCAATCCGCGGGCGAATTCCCTCTACCAGCTTGACCACGATTCGATCGACCAGTGCGTCCGGATGGATATGCGTTGCCAGCGGCTTGACGGCCGTCTGACGGGGGAGAAGCGAATGAACAACCGTTTGCCTGTCACCGGCAGTCGCTTCCGTCTGGTTAATCCGAGCGGGAAGCCCGCCGGCCAGAAGGACAGCAATCAGGACTGCAAACGCGACCGCTTTTTGCATCAGGAGCCTCATCAAAGGGCGTGTACACTGACAGGACCGCAGCATCGCCGGATCCATATCCAATATACGCAAGACCGCCCGGTTGTCAATGAACGCCATCTGTCTGTATATCGGATGAACGGCCGATTTATTGGCCGGGAAAGACCGGTTACTCCAGGCGGAGTTTATCGAGGTTTTCGTCGATGGCCAGCGGGTAGTTGCCGGTGAAACAGCCGACGCAGAAATCCTCGTCCGGAAGCGAGGGCATCCCCACCATCCCCTTGACCGAAAGGTACCCCAACGATTCGACCTTGAGGTACTGACGGATCTGCTCCACCGACAACCGGTTGGCAATCAGCTCCTGACGGGTTGGCATGTCGATGCCGAAGAAACAGGGGGAAATGATCGGCGGGGCCGAGACCCGGAAATGGATTTCCTTGGCCCCGGCGTTGCGGACCATCTGGACCAGCTTCTTGGAGGTGGTTCCCCGGACGATCGAATCATCGACCAGGACCACCCGCTTGTCCCGGATGACCCCTTTGACCGGATTGAACTTCACCTTAACGTCCAGGTCGCGGATTTTCTGGTCGGGGACGATGAACGACCGTCCGACGTAATGATTGCGGATCAGACCGATCTCGAACCTGATTCCCGATTCCTCGGAAAACCCCAGGGCGGCGGTGTTGGCCGAATCGGGGATGCTGATGACGATATCGGCATCGGCCGGATGTTCCCGGGCCAGAAGCCGTCCCAGCCGACGGCGGACCTTGTCCACGTTTTCGCCGAAAATCATCGAGTCCGGCCGGGAGAAATAGATGTACTAGAATATGCAAAAGGCATGGCGGTGTTTCTTGTGCGGAAATTCCGACTTCAGCCCCTTGCCGGAGATTTCGAGCACCTCGCCGGGGGCAATCTCCCGCTCATACCGGGCGCCGATGATGTCGAAGGCGCAGGTTTCCGAGGCGACCACCCAGTGACCGTTCAGCCGCCCCAGGGCCAATGGCCGGAACCCCCATGGGTCGCGGGCGGCGATGATGCTGTCTTCGGTGCAGAAAAGATAGCAGTAGGAACCTTTCAACTTGGAGACGGCGTCGCAGATTTTCCCCAGACTTCCTTCGGCTTTCGACCGGGCGAACAGATGCAGGACGATTTCCGAATCGGAGGTCGTCTGGAAAATCGCGCCGCCGGCTTCAAGACGGCTTTTGAGCGCCAGGGAATTGGTCAGGTTGCCGTTATGGGCTACCGCCAGCATTTTCGATTGGTTGGTGATAAGAAACGGCTGGATATTGGTCAGTGAACTGGCGCCGGTCGTCGAATAGCGGGTATGCCCGACGGCGATTTTCCCTTTAAGCTTGGCGAACAGGGCCTTGTTGGAGAAGACTTCCGATACCTGCCCCATCCCTTTGTAGAGATGCAGGCGATGATGATCCGAGGTCACGATTCCGGCCGATTCCTGGCCGCGGTGCTGGAGGGCATAGAGGCCGAAGTAGGTCAACTCGGCCGCCTTCTGGGCTCCGAAGATCCCGAAGACTCCGCAGTTGTCGTGAATCATATCTTCCGCCACCGGGGCCTCCCACCGGGAAAACCGATAAGCTACACTTTTTTGGCCGTCTGTCAAGTCGTTATCCGGCCGGGGGGTGCAACTTATATGAAAACACCTTCATACCGGACCGGGTTCCATAAATCGGCCGGGGAGGCGGTTTTCCCCAAAAATCTGCTGAATAACCTCCCAACCGCTTGGTATATTAGCAACATCTCCGTGTCGGCGAACATCTCTTGCCAGAACCAGGCCAAGGCCGTATTATGCCTAAGAGGGGCATAACGTTTGCTCAAAAAATGGTCGATATGAACGACTCGTCTCAGAGAGAGGACCTTCGATACCGGGCGCTGGCCGAGGCCGCCACCGCGGCCGTTGCCGGAGTCGGGATCGAACTTGCCGCCCAAAAGGGTCTGGCCGCGGCGGTGGAATATATCCATTTGGCCGCCGGGGCGCTGGTCCTCTGGAACGAGTCGGGCGAGGTCAAGGTCAAGTCGGTAGAGGCGGTCCACGATGACGACCGCCGGATTCTCTTGGAAACCGAAGTGACCTTGCTGGCGATGCTCCGCAAAAACTTCCAGGTGACCGCCGCCTATATGGAACTGGCCGGCGATCCCGCCCGCGCCGTCTTCACCCTTCCGATCGAAACCGGCGGCCGGCAGTTCGGCGCTCTGATCGGTATCAAGCTCGAGTCCGCCCGCCTGCACGACTATGATGATTTCCTGCGGGCGCTGGCGGCGGTCCTGGCTCTGGCGGCCGCTCCGGGAAAGGCCGGCGCCGGGGTGACCGAGGCCGAGGTCGACCGCAAGGTCAAGGCTGAACGGGATACCGCCATCATCGAACTGGCGGTGGCGATCAATCATGAAATCAACAATCCGTTGACCGCTCTTCTGGGAAACCTTCAGTTGCTGATGTTGAAGAACCAGAACTTGCCTGAAGATATCGCTGCCCGGCTGAAGGTGATCGAGGAGTCGGCCAACCAGATTCGCGAGGTCACGGGCCGGCTGATGAAGGCGGCCGAGGCCCCCTCGGTGACCTACACCGGATCGATGCGAATGATCGATCTGTCGGGGCGCAAGGAATCTTCCGACGCCGGCGGCAAGCCCGGCGGCAAGAAGGAGGACGATCGCTCCTCGTGAGATTGAGCACCCTTAGGACCCCATACCATACATAGTGGTGTATCCCTTCTTTTCCCCTCCTCTCATCCAAAAGGCCGGTCCCCCGCCGGCCTTTTTAATTTCCCTCTGCTGGCCTGTTTCCCTTGTACTGTAGGGGCGCCTGGAGAG
>JAAZOE010000047.1 GCA_012797915.1 Candidatus Zixiibacteriota bacterium
ACAGCCTGACCGAGAAGGCCGAGGCGGTGACCGGGGTCAACACGGAGCAGTTGAACAGTCTGCAACAGCAGATCGATTCGGTCGGCAGCAAGATCGACGAGAAGGCACACGAGCGGAAAACGCTGGTGTCGCAGATCAGCAAGCAGACCATGTCGGTGTACGAGCGGATTCATCGGGGCAAGGGGGGGGCAGTGGTGGTGGCGGTCAAGAAACGGGCCTGCGGGGCCTGTTACAAGGCCTTGCCGCCGCAACGAATCCAGGAAATCAAGATCGGCGATCGGATTATCACCTGCGACAGTTGCGGGCGGATGCTGGTCTGGACGTCCGAGAGCGATATGTAACCGTGGGAGCAACCGCAGATCCGAGCGATCGTGAACGTTCGACGACAGGTACGATGCCTCTGAAGCCGGGACAAACCCCGATGGCGGGCCTTGGCGGTCAGGCTTGGCGGCCCATGCGGTCCATGACTGGACGCAGCCGACGTCAAAACCCTCAATTTCACTATTTCCTTGCAAGTAAACAAATTACGGCGCCCCCGGTCAAGATGACATTCGGCCGGGCGGTTGTGGGCGAAAAGCCAATCGGCGAATGCGACAATCGTATCGGAAAAAAGTGGACTGAAGAGGAAATATCGGGCCGGCGGATGGTAAGAGTGGCGTAAAATGGCTCGATATATTACAATGAAAGCGGTCGCATGCGGGGATGGCCCCCAAAGCGATCAGCTGCGGTTTTGACGGGCCGATGGAATGCCCGGCCTTGAGTTTGAGAATGTTGTTGTTGGATATAGAATAATGTTGGCAGAAAGCAGGAAAAACGGTCGCGTCTTATGACTTAGTTGTAGGATGAGGAAAGTCCGGGCTCCGTAGAGCCGGGGCGCCCCGTAACACGGGGGCGGAGTAATCCGACGGAAAGTGTCACAGAGAACGACTGCCTACCTGTCCCATGGGGACGGCGGCGATGGTGAAAACGCGGTGTAAGAGACCACGGGCTTTCCCGGAGACGGGAAGGTCGGACAAACCCCGCCCGGAGCAAGGCCAAATAGGGAAGGATGAGGTTGGCTCGCCTCGTTTGACTTCCGGGTAGGCCGCAGGAGGGCATGGGCAACCATGCTCCCAGAGAAATGACCGTTCGCCCGCAAGGGCCGACAGAACCCGGCTTATTTCCTGCTTTCTCCCACGAACATGGGAAGCACGTCTATGACCTGGGGCGAAAAACCGGTCAGCCAGAATTGGGTCCTGGCGACGGATCCTCCTGATGAACAGGTGAATGAGATCGCCGCCGCCATTGACCTGCCCAAGACGGTCATCAAAATCCTGATCAACCGCAAAATCGACACGATCGACAAGATCCGGGCCTTCATCACCCCGCGCATGGAGGACCTGTCCGATCCGTTCATACTCAAGGGGATGTCCGAGGCGGTCGCCCGCCTCACCGCCGCCCTGCGGGACAATGAACGGATCATGATCTACGGCGACTACGACGTCGACGGGATCACGGCCACGGCGCTGCTGTTTTTGGTGCTTAACCGTCTCGGGGCGCAGGTCGATTATTACTTGCCCAACCGGTTGACCGAAGGATACGGGTTGACCGAAGAGGGAATTCTCGAAGCCAAACATCGCGGCATCAGTCTGCTGGTCTCGGTCGATACCGGGATCACGGCGGTGGAGGAGGTCGAATTCGCCCGCGCGCAGGGGATTGATTGCATCATCACCGACCACCATGAGACCGGCGATCGCCTGCCGAACGCGGTGGCGATTGTCAACCCCAAGCAGGCGGACTGCCATTACGATCTGGCGGAGTTATCCGGCGTGGGGGTGGCGTTCAAACTGGCGCAGGCGCTCTATCGGAAACTCGGGCAGGATGCCAGCGAACTGGACGAGCATCTCGATCTGGTGGCGTTGGGGACCTCGGCCGACATCGTGCCGCTTTTGGGCGAGAACCGGACCCTGACCCGGTTCGGATTTCGTCAGATCGCCCGGACGACCAAACCGGGATTGAAGTCGCTGGCCTTCGTCTCCGGCCTGATGGGCAAGGAGATCGGTACCGGACAGGTGGTTTTCGTGCTGGCGCCGCGGATCAACGCCATCGGCCGGCTGGGAGACGCCCGGCAGGCGATCAAGCTGCTGACGACCAAGGACGAACAGGTCGCGGCGAAAATCGCCCGCGAACTGGACGCCGAGAACAAGCGGCGCAAGAGCATCGACGAGGCGACCCTCAAGGAAGCGATCGCCCAAATCAACGACGTCTGTGATTTGGAAAATGAGAAGGCGATCATTCTTTGTTCGGAAGGGTGGCATCTGGGGGTGATCGGGATTGTCGCCTCACGGATCGTCGAGCGGTACCATCTGCCGACGGTGTTGATTGCCATCGACAACGGCGAGGGGAAAGGATCGGCCCGGTCGATCCCGGGGTTCCACCTGTGCGAGGCGCTCAAGAAGTGCGAGGATACTCTCATCCGCTACGGCGGGCATAAGTACGCCGCCGGGCTGACGATCAAGCCGGAGAAGGTCGAGCAGTTCCGTCAACGGATGATCGAGGTGTCCAGTTACATGCTGTCGGACGACGACATGATCTCGAAGATGTTCATCGATTCCGAAATTGAATTGGATCAGATCACCCGGCAGTTTCTGGATACCCTGGAGCTGTTCTGCCCTTTTGGGCCGATGAATATGCGGCCGGTGTTTTTGACCCGCAACCTCGAAGTCGTCGGGCAGCCATACCTGGTCGGCCGCAATCACTTGAAGATGAAAGTCCGCAAGGGGAACTCGGTCCTCGATGTGATCGGGTTCGATTTCGGCGATCTGGCCCGGCCATTGGCCACGCGGTCGGGAACGATCGATATGACCTATGTGATCGAATACAACAACTGGAACGGAGTCAACCGCATCCAGCTCCGGGTCAAAGACATCAAGTTCGATGCCGGCCAGCTTCCGCGGGGGAATGCACCGTAGCCATGTCGCTGTATACGGAGTTTCAGGGGGGATCGGAAGTCGCCCTGTCCAAGATCATCAGCCATATCGAAAACCGCCGCGAGGGGTACCAGGAGGTCCTGTCCCGCCTCTATCGTACGGGCGGCCGGATGTACCGGATCGGCATCACCGGCCCGCCGGGAGCGGGGAAATCCTCGCTGGTCAACCGTCTGGCCGGTCTGGCGGCGGAAGCCGGACACCGGGTCGCGGTCATCTGCGTCGATCCCAGTTCGCCGTTCACCGGCGGGGCGCTTTTGGGCGATCGCCTGCGGATGCAGGATATCCCCCTTGATAAGGGGGTCTTCATCCGCTCCATGGGGAGTCGCGGTTCGACCGGCGGGCTGGCGGCGGCGACCTCGAATGTGACCGTGGCCCTGGACGCTTTCGGCTTCGACACCCTGTTCATCGAGACAGTCGGTGTGGGGCAGATGGAGCTGGATATCATCGATGCCTGCGACACGGTTGTTGTCGCGCTCGTCCCGGAATCCGGGGATGCCATCCAGGCGCTGAAAGCCGGGCTGATGGAGATTGCCGATATTTTCGCGGTCAACAAGGCGGACCGGGCCGGATCGGACCAGATGGTTTATGATCTGCAGTCGGCCATGGAGATGAAGGCGGTCCATTCCGAGTGGATTGTCCCGATCGTGGCCACCCAGGCGACGGCCAATGTCAACCTGGACGAACTGTACCGGCATCTGACCGCCCACAAGGCCTACTTGGAAAAGACCGGCCTTCTGGCGCAGAAGCGGGCCGAACAGCTGAAGAAGAAAGTGGAGCGGGTGCTGGTGAAGTCGATCCAGCGGGATATCGACCGCACCCTGCTCAACGGCGCCGTCCTCGATGACATCGTCGGCCGCATCATGCGGGGAGAAGACGATCCCTATTCGGCCGGGCAGGCGCTCTTCCGACAATACAAATTCGGCTCTTGATTTCGGGTCCCCGACCGTATATCTTTACCAGCACTGCGGATAGCCTGACACGACGGAGCATGGGATGTTCGATAAGTCATTTTTGGAAGAATTACGGGAACGCCGCCGGCAGTGGGATGCGGAAAAGGACAAATTCGCCCAAAACGCCCGTCCCCGGTACATGACCGTATCCGGCGACGACGTGGATATCCTTTATGGCCCCGAATCCGTCGACCAGAGCGGCTATCTGGATAAAATCGGCTTTCCCGGCCAGTATCCCTACACCCGCGGCGTGCATCATTCCATGTACCGCGGCCGGATGTGGACCATGCGGCAGTTCTCCGGCATGGGGACCGCCCGGCAGACCAACGAGCGGTATCATTATCTCCTGAAACAGGGGCAGACCGGTTTGTCGGTCGCCTTCGACCTGCCCACCCTGATGGGATACGATTCCGACCACCAGCGGTCGATGGGGGAAATCTGCAAATGCGGCGTGGCCGTGGATACTCTGGCCGACATGGAAATCATCTTCGACGGCATCGACCTGTCGAAAATTTCGACCTCAATGACCATCAATGCCCCGGCCTCGATCCTGCTGGCGATGTACGTGGCGGTCGGGGAAAAGCAGGGGATTGCCTCGCACAAACTGACCGGAACCCTGCAGAACGACATCTTGAAAGAATATATCGCCCAGAAGGAATGGGTCTTTCCGCCGGAACCGTCGATCCGTCTGATCACCGACCTGATGGATTTCTGCGCCCGGCATATTCCCAAATGGAATACGATTTCCATCTCCGGATATCATATCCGCGAGGCAGGCGCGACCGCGGCCCAGGAGTTGGCGTTCACGCTGGCCGATGGATTCCAATATGTGGAATCGGCCATTGCCGCCGGGCAGGACGTGGATGTCTTTGCCCCCCGGCTGTCGTTTTTTTTCAATGCCCATCAGGATTTCTTCGAGGAGATCGCCAAGTACCGGGCGGCGCGGCGGATCTGGGCGCGGCATATGCGCGAAAAGTACGGAGCGAAGAAGGAAGAAAGCTGGAAGCTTCGTTTCCACACGCAGACGGCCGGGTGTTCGCTGACGGCCCAGCAGCCCGAAAACAACCTGATGCGGACCGCCTATGAAGCCCTGTCGGGAGTGTTGGGCGGGACACAGTCGTTGCACACCAACTCGATGGACGAAACCCTGGCGCTGCCGTCGGACAAGGCGGTCCTTCTGGCCTTGCGGACGCAACAGATCATCATGCACGAAACCGGCGTGGCCAACACGATTGATCCGCTGGCCGGATCATATTACGTGGAATATCTGACCGATAAACTGGAGGCCGAGGCGGAGGCGTATTTCACCGAGATCGAACGGCGGGGCGGGGTCTTGAAAGGAATCGAGGAAGGATTCTTCCAGCGGGAGATCGCCAAGTCAGCCTATCGCTACCAGAAAGAGATCGAACGCGAGGAACGGATTATCGTCGGGGTCAACGGCTACGTCATGGACGAGGAGATCACCATTCCGGTGCTGCGGATCGACGAGACGGTGGCGCGGGATCAGGTGGCCTCGCTGCAGAAGATCAAACAAAGCCGCGACAACGACAAGGTCAAACGGACCTTGGAGGAATTGGCGGTCTGCGCCCGGGGCAACGGCAATACCTTGCAGGCCATACTGGACTGTGTCCGGGTGTATGCCACCGAGGGGGAGATCGTGGATACCCTTCGGCCGATTTTCGGAGAATATCAGGAACCGCCGATGTTCTGAGGCGGTCAAGGCGGGGATAACGCATATGGCTGAAAAAATCAGAGTGCTGTTGGCGAAACCGGGACTCGACGGGCATGACCGGGGGGTGAAGGTCGTGGCCGCGGCGTTGCGCGATGCCGGGATGGAAGTGATTTATACCGGCCTGCGGCAGACGCCGGAACAGATCGTCACGGCCGCCATTCAGGAGGACGTGGACGTGGTCGGGGTGTCGATTTTATCGGGGGCGCACATGACCCTGTTTCCGGCCATCGTCGACCTGCTGCGGCAGCGCGGCGGCGGCGACAAACTGATCTTCGGCGGCGGAATCATCCCCGACGATGATATCGCCGCATTGGAGAAGGCGGGGGTGTCGAAGCTGTTCACGCCGGGGGCCAGCACGGTGGAGATTATCGACTGGGTGACCAGGGCCGTGGCCGCCAAAAAGAACGATGAAAAACTGTTATAGGGAAATATCAACCTAACCAAGTGGAGGTTACCGCATGCAACGGTACAATGTCCATGAAAGTCAGCAACCGGTCCGCGACCTGGTGGCGGAATTCGGCGAAAAGGAAATCAAGCCGGTCTTCATCGACCTGGATCGCCGCCCCGAGCCGCAGGTGCTGCCGAAAGAATATTATCGCAAGCTGGCCAAGGCCGGGTTCATCGGCTTCTCGATGCCCAAGGAATATGGCGGCGGCGGCCGGAGCGCCCTCGAATACGCCACATTGATCGAAGAACTGGCCTGGTGGGATGCCCCGACCTCGCTACTCACGGCCGTGCCCCAGCTGGCGGTCTATCCGATCATCCATTTCGGCAACGAAGATCAGAAGAAGAAATATATCCCCAAAGCCGCCTCCGGCGAATTGCTGCCGGCCTTCGCCCTGACCGAGGAAAACGCCGGGTCGGATGCCGCCAACCAGAGCACGATGGCTCTGCCGGACGGCCCCAATTTTGTGATCAACGGCAAGAAACATTTCATCATGCACGGCGACTACTGCGACTTCTGCGTGCTGTTCTGCAAGATTGGCCCGGAGGAAGAAGGCAAACGGGCCAAGATCTCGGCCATCATGGTCGATGCCAACACCCCCGGTTTCAAGGGGGAAACCCTGCTGTACAAAATGGGGATGCGAGCGGCC
>JAAZOE010000563.1 GCA_012797915.1 Candidatus Zixiibacteriota bacterium
AGGCGCCTCTCGCCTCAGGCCGCGACAGCCTGCTGCCGGCCGATGCCGCCGGTGGTGGGTGGGTCCATCATCCGCTCGCGGTTGCGAATCTGACCGGCCAGGCGGTCTGGTTCAGTCATGATTGGGACCCGGCGACGCCGTCGGCCCCGGAAATCAAGGCCGTTCGACCGCAGGGGGCCGCCGGCGGCGACCGGATAGGAATCGGAGCGGGGGAGAACCGGGTATGGAACAACCTCGCCTACGCCCTGGTTTTCCGGTATCGTTTCCTCACCCTTTTCGCTCCGGATTCCGAGGCCGTCGGTGATTGGCGAAAAATCGACGGCGAACCCCGGCCGCAGGGGTTCACCATTACCCGGTACGAATCGTCGAAAGACGACAGTATCGAGGTTTGGAATCAGTCGCCGGATACGCTGCTACGGCTGCTTCCTGACGGCCCGGGTGATTCGATTGCCATCCGCACCGGCTGCGGCGAGGCGACGGAAGAGGAGGCCCTTACCCTGATCTATGATTTCGAACGGACGCTGCCGATTGCCGCGGCCATCGACTGCGGCGGTTGTGATTCGATCGCGAATCTCTGCCTTTGCCATCTGCAGGTTGTTTCCCATGCCTCCGAGCCGATAACCGTGCTGCTCGGCCTTGATCGGAGCCGCATGGCCGCTTCCATCGATCGAATCACGATTCCGCCTTTGGAAAGCGTGACGGTGCCGATAACCATCGCCCGGCCCGCGGACGAATCAAGGCCGGATTTCATTATCCTTGACGATGACTCCCGTCATCGATACCCCTATCTGGTAATCGTAGATTATACCTGGACCGGTCCGTCGGACGCCAATGATCCTCTCGGTTCCCCCGGACCGAATCGGCTGTTCTCCGTTACTCCGAATCCGATCACGCCGGGCAATCAGGCCCGCTTCCGGGCACGGGCCGCGTTCGGGCCGGTGGAAATCTTTAATATCCTCGGCCAGCGGGTGGTCCGGTTGTCGATAACGCCGGGGAAGGACGCGTCGTGGGACGGCCGGGATGGCGATGGCCGGTTGCTTCCTGCCGGGGTGTATTTTGCCCGGATGGCGGACGGCCGCGATCGGTCGAACACCCTCAAAATAATCCTGGTTCGCTAACCGGGGGAGAAGCCGGACGGTCAGCAAAACAGGCCATTGATACCTCCCCGGGATATTAACCGCTTGACAGAAAATAAACGGCCGGATATATTTTACTTGGCAACGGGGATATTGCCGCTCTGGTGAAAATTCTATCTTCGCCATCATATCGGCGAAAAGACAAAACCCGCGCTTTCCTGCGGCGGGTGCGCATTCGACAAGGCTATGGTATCGGATACCGTCTAACCGCGTTTTTTGGGTGGGGAGGATGCTATGAAACGATTTTGTGTATGTATACTGGCGGCCGCCTTTTTGGGCGGGATGGCTGTCGCGCCGGTTGTGGCCGATTGGACCCCGGACGACGGTCACAAGATGCATTTCCCGCAGCTTCCCGATGAAGCCGGCTGGGACGTCAACGCAACCCAGCCGCTGGTTTTGGCCGATGACTGGATGTGTTCGGAAACCGGGTGGGTCAAGGATATTCATTTTTGGGGATCCTGGATGCACGGCAATACCGGGCAAATCATCCAGTTTGTCCTGAGTATCCATGCGGATATTCCCGACCCCGATGGTCCGGGGCCGCTCTTTAGCATGCCCGGACCGACGTTGTGGGAACAGGAGATTCCCATCGACCGGGTCATCGTCCAACCGATCGATCCGCCGACCGCCGAGGGTTGGTACGATCCCTCGACCGGGTTGTTTATCGTCGGGGACCATCAGGCCTATTTCCAGTACAATGTTTTTCTTCCTGAGGAGATGTGGTTTTATCAGGAACAGGGGACGATTTACTGGCTGAATATTTCCGCCATCGTGGCCGACCCGAGCGTAACCCAGTGGGGCTGGAAATCGACGCTCAACCATTGGAACGACGACGCCGTCTGGGCCCTCTGGGGCGGTTTGGTTTGGGACGACATGTATGAACCGCCTGATTTCCTGCAATCGCTGGATTTGTCGTTCGTCATCACCACCCACGAGCCGGAAGCCTGTTGTCTGCAGGACGGTTCCTGCATCATGGTTGCGCCGTCGGTCTGTCTGGCGCAGGGGGGCACGCCGCAGGGCGCCGGGACAACCTGCACCCAGGCGACGGCGTGCTGTCTGCCGGACGGCTCCTGCGTCATGGTCGACCCGCTCTGCTGCGACGAGATGGGCGGGACGCCATCGCCGATCGGGGCCCAGGCCTGTCTGGGCGATGGAAACCAGAACGGCATCGACGATGCCTGCGAACAATTGGTACCGGAAGCGTGCTGCCTGCTGGATGGATCCTGCATCATGGCCCTGCCGGCGAACTGCATAGCGCAAGGGGGAACGCCCCAGGGGGCCGGCAGTGCCTGCACCGCTCTGGAAGCCTGTTGTCTGCCAGGCGGGGCATGCGTGGATCTTGATCCCCTCTGCTGCGTTCAGCAGGGTGGGGTGCCCCAGGGCCAAGGGAGCCAGTGTCAACCGCCGCAAGCCTGCTGCCTACCCGACGGATCCTGCCTCATGGCCGATCCATTGTGCTGTCAGCAAATGGGCGGGCTGCCGCTTGGCGCCGGGACGCAATGCACCGCGCCGGAAGCGTGCTGTCTGCCCGGCGGCGGATGCTCGAATCTCGACCCGCTGTGCTGCGCCGCTTCCCAGGGTACGCCGCAGGGAATCGGGACGAATTGCACGCAATTGATGGCCTGCTGTCTGCCCGATGGATCCTGCCTGATGGTCGACCCGCTCTGTTGTGACGAGTTGGGCGGGACGCCATCGCCGACCGGGGCGGCCGCCTGTCTCGGTGACAACAACCAGAATGGGGTCGACGACGCCTGCGAACCGACGGAACTCGATACGTGCACGTACTACAAGCCGCCGTATCCCGACTACGCTCCGTTCGGCATGCCCGATTTCGATCAGAAACAGAACGGCTGGGTCGGTGGTCCACTGCAATCGTGGTCGTTCTGCGGGCCGGTCGCCCTGGCCAATTGCTTCTGGTGGTTCGATTCCAAATTCGAACCGAATCCACAACCGCAGCCGACGTACAGCGACGGGTACCGGCTGGTGCGGAGTTATGCCACCATGTTTCCGCTGTGGGATGACCATGATCCGCAGAACGTCATTCCGTTCGTCGACAGCCTGGCGCTGTACAGCAATTGCCTGCCGGGCGGCGCCGGCACCTTTATCCAGGACCTGTACAACGGGGCCGTCAACTGGATCAATACTCAGGGGTTGAACGGGTATTACACCGTCAATCTGGTTCCCGCGCCGCCGCCGGAACTGATTCGCGACGAGGTCCTTCGTTCCCAGGATGTGATTCTGCTGCTCGGCTTCTACGAACAGGTGGCCGCCGGGTACTGCAACCGGCTGGGCGGTCACTATGTGACCACGGCCGGCGTCTGCCAGGATGAATTCCGGATTTGTATCTCCGATCCGTATTTCGACAAAAATGAGGGTGAGCCGCCGGCGGGAGGCGCCCATCCGGCCACCGTTCACAACGATGCCGCCTTCATTTCCGGGCCGCACGGTACGATCCATCACGATGCCTACGATGTAGCCCTGGGACCGTTCTGCGGCAATCTCCCGGTGCCGCAGGAATTCGCCCTAATCAACTATCCGGCCAATTATGCCGACCTGGCCAATTTCTACGGGCTCAACCAGACGATGCCGCCGGTCCCGATCCAGCCCTATCAGGGCGGGCCGATCGTCACCATGATCGACTACGCGCTGATTATCTGTCCGGATTCCTGCGCGCTGCAGTATCCGGGTGACGTGGATGGAGACGGCGATATCGATATCGCCGACGTCGTTTATCTCACGGCCTACGTCACCTCCGGCGGTCCGGCCCCGGTGGTCCAGGCCAACGGCGACGTGGACGGAAACTGCTGCATCGACATTACCGACGTCAATTACCTGGCGGCTTATGTCAGTGGCACCGGTCCGGCGCCGGTTGCCTGCACCTGCGTCAATCCGCCGCTGTGCAACTGCAACGTCGGGGATGCCAACGGCGACGGGAAGCTGAACGTCGGCGATGCCGTGTATGTCATCACCTATGTCTTCCGCGGCGGTCCGGCACCGACGCCATACCCGATCTGCAGCGGGGATGCCAACTGCGACTGCACGGTCAATGTCGGCGACGCCGTGTACATGATTACCTACGTCTTCCGCGGGGGTCCGCCGCCGTGCGGCTGCTGCGCATGGCTCACCGCCTGCGGAGCGCCGCTG
>JAAZOE010000564.1 GCA_012797915.1 Candidatus Zixiibacteriota bacterium
ACCGAGGCGATGATTTCGGACGATTCCACCCGGACGGCCTTGACCAGCATCTTGGTGTGTTTGTCGTCCAACTGGGTGATGCTGCCGAAGATCATGACCTGCGCGCCCATCAGCTTGCCGATGCGCACGGCCGTGGCCGGATCGACCGCCCCGGATTTGACCATTTCCACCTCGCGCAGGATGTAGTCGATCTTGTCCCGCTCGACCACCTTCAGCTCGCTGATCTTGGCGAAGTCGCTTTCGAAGAAATCGGCCAGCCCCTTGGTGATGAAGCCCAGTTCCTCCTGGTATTTGCCGACCGAGTAGTTGTCGAATTCCAGCACCGCGATGGTGGTTACGCCCGGCCGGGTCGGTTCCGGGCAGGTCCACAGGTTGCGGGCCTGCAGGATGGAAAACCAGCGGTCGCGCAACTGCTGCGGCCAGAATTCATACGGCAGGTGAATCCGGCAGGGGCCCAGACCGGCCATCCGATCCAGGTATTCATACGAGGCGGTGATATACTGCTCTCCCTTGCCGTAGGTGAGCATGCTGATGACCGCATAGATGGCGACACTGTCCTTGGCCGAGACACCGGGTTGGGCCAACAGCTGTTGAGCCAGGTCGAGCCCTTTATCGAATTCCAGTTCGGTATACAGACTGATCGCTTCCGACAGCTTGTCGGACACCGTGGCCTGGGCTTGCGCGGCGGCGGGGGCCGCGGTCAAACCCGCCAGCAGAACGACCAAGCCGATCACCAGTCGGCCGGTCAGGCGTGTAACATTGGGGATCATATATTACTCCTTGAAGTCTGCCTTCCTTCCGGCGTCGCCGAAGGAGGGTTTTCGTCACTGTTCGCGGTCAGTTTTCAAAATCGAACATCAATCTATGATTTCCTCCGTTTTGCACAATCACGGAGTCGATTTTTTCCCGGGTGACGCCGTCGATTTCCAGTACCGCCCGAAAGACATGTTTGCCGCCCGGCAGAGTGAAGGTGTACGGCGTCTGTTGTGATTGCAGTTGACCATCGATGTAAATCGCGGCATTGAGCAGCGGTTTGGAGCCGACACTGACTCGTCCGGAGGACGCGACCGGCGGGGACGGCGTCTCCGACAGGGTGAATTGATAGGCGCGGATGATCTGCCCGCCGGCGGTCAGCACAACCGTGTCGGTCAGCGATTTCTGAACGGAGGCGGCATTTTCCACCCGGAGGATATGCCGTCCGGTTTCGAGAGACAGCCGGGCCTGCGTTTGCGCCGATCCTTTCAACCGACCATCGACATACAAATCTCCCTGCGGACGAATCGTCACCAACAGGTCGCCTTTGGCCGGCGGTGTTGATGGAGTGGTCGGCGGAGTTTCCGGCGCGGACACCGCCGCGGTCGGGACATTTATTGAAAACGCTCCGGTCGACGAATAATCACCTGCCTGACCATCCGGGCCAATCGCCTGGACCCGCCAGTAATAAGCGCCGTTGGGGAGGGAATCGGCCGAGGTCAGGCGGTTGACGGTCAAGTCGGTATATGCCTTCGGGGAAGTGAATTGGGCGTTGTCGGCCATCTCCAGACGATAGCTCGATGCCTCCGGAATCGCCTGCCAGAAGAACATCGGGCGCGGGCCGGACAGGACGGCATCGGGGGCCGGTTCCTGAAGCTGCGGCGCGGCGGGGGGAGGCGGGGCGACTTTTCCTGAACCGGAGAAAAAGGCGAAGTAGGCGCCCGCGGCCACGATGACAATCGCGGCCGCGATGCCGACGATTTTACCGGGACCCGATTTCTTGGCCGGGGTGCCGGATGACGGCATAGTCGGCATGGTCTTCGCGGCGGTTGCTTTCGGGGCGACGTTGCCCCGCAGGGCATCGATGGCCTCTTTCATTTCCAGAACCGAGGAGAACCGTTTTTCCGGATCGCTGGCGATCGCCTTGAGGATGACCTGCTCCAGCGGCTTGGAGATCGACGGGTCGATGTCCCGCGGTTTGGCCGGTTCGGTGAACAGCTTGGCATCGCGCAGGGCGAAGGGGTTGTCGCCGGTGTACGGCAACTGTCCCGTCAACAGGTGGAACAGGGTCGTGCCGACGGCGTAGATATCGGCCAGAGCGTAATTGATCTGGTCGGTCGGGTTGAACTGCTCCGGGGCCATGTACGAGGGGGTCCCGCAGGAACTGCCGGCCATGGTCAGGGAGGGATCGTTTTCCGCCTTGGCGATGCCGAAGTCGATGATCTTGACCTGTCCTCGGCGGTCGACCATGATGTTGCTCGGCTTGATGTCGCGGTGGAATACGCGCTGTTCATGGGCGAAGGCCAGCGTCGCCAATACCTCGCTGGTGATGGCCAGGGCCTGGTCAACCGGCAGTTTCCCCTTATCCTTGATTGTCTGGTCGAGCGCTTCGCCGTCGATGTATTCCATGGCGATGACGATCTCATCGCCGTGGTTGAAGAAATGCTTGATCTGACAGATATGAGCGTTGCCGTCGAGCAAGGCCAGTTTGTCGGCTTCCTGGCGGAACCGTTCCACCAGGCGGGGGTCGGAGAGGACCTTGAGCACGACTTTCAGGTTGGGGACATCGCGATGGACGGCCAGGTAGACGCTGGCCATGCCCCCGGCGCCGATTTTCTTCAAAATCTGATAGTTGCCGATGTACTGTTCCTGCATGGCGAAAATATAGACCCTCAAATCCCCGGCGGCAACAAGAATTGCCGCCGGGGTTCCATACCTTATACCCCCTGGGCCTGCCGGAACGCCCGGAAATCCGGATTCGGCCCCCGTACGGCGGGGCTTGCGCGGGAGCAAAAAAACCGCGTATACTGCCGAAAGCGAGGAGCGGAAAGGACCGGTTCATGGCCAAAGAGACGATTCTAGTGGTCGAGGACGACGAGGATATCCGTCGCCTGGTGACGCTCACCTTCGGGAAGGAAGGGTATAGAGTTATAGAGGCGGCATCCGGGGAAGAAGGGCTGAAGAAATCGGCGGCCGCGCCGCCGGATTTGATCGTGCTGGACCTGATGTTGCCCGGTCTGGACGGT
>JAAZOE010000565.1 GCA_012797915.1 Candidatus Zixiibacteriota bacterium
CCGGGCGTTTGCTATTGCCTCGGCACGATCTCTCGATGGACATTTAGAGATTCTTCGCTTCGCTCGGAATGACCATGTCTGAGCGGAATGATGCGGACACACCAATTCCGGCCCGCCACGGCGTCTTCTACATATCGATCAGACCGGGTGATACAAGGCGCTGAGCCCGCCAGCGGGGCCAGAGGTCGACCACCAGATACGACACCACCACCGACCAGGCGATCTGCGCCGGGAAGAACAGCCGCGATCCCTGCCACATCCCGAAACCGACCAAAAAGAAGAACAGCAGGTACATCAATCCCAGAAACAACACCGGCAACCAGAGCCGCCGTTTGAACAATAATGCAAATCCCCCCAGAGTCATGAGGGGAATGACATAATGAAGGAAGATCCGATGCGAACGGTCCAGCCAGGCGGAAATCGTATATTTACAGCGGGGCAATTGATGAAAATACAGTTCGTTGGCGGCGGTGATGTTGACATTGATGCGCCCGAAATAATAGTACGCCAGTTCCCAGGGATGTTCGGCGGCCATCCGGCGGGCCTTGTGCTCGACGATGGCATACCAGTCTCGCAGAGGGATGGTGTCGCACTGGCGTTCGCGTTTGTACTCTTCGGCCCATGTGGCGAACACCTCGCCGAGTTCACAGTTGTCCATCTGCATCTGGGCATAGGCCGTCAGCCGTCCGAGGCCGTGCACTCCCGATGCCGCCACGACCGGCATGCCGTGGACGACAGAATTGCGGACCATCCATCCGCCCATGATGACCAAGGCGACCAGCGGCGCGATAATCGCCCGACGGAACAATGCGCGGCGGGATGGGAATATTGTCCTATCGAGATATCGCATCGGGAGAACGCCGAGGAAAATGATTAAGGTCAGCGGCCAGAACTGCCCCACGGCGCGGGTCAGCACCGCGGCGGCGATGATCAGTCCCGACCAGACAAAGGACGACCGCTTCCCGCTTCTCAGCCCCTTGAGAAACAGTAGATTCCCGGTCAGGAACAGAAAGAAAAACAGCGTATCGGACAGCAGGATGGTGGATTGAGCGATGGCCGTAAAGGAGGTCGCCGAGATGAGCGCCGCGCCATACCCGACCGCGCGGGACCCGGTCAGTTCTTTGGCGAAGGCATACAACAGCAGGCAGGTGACGCTGCTGAGCAGAATCTGGATGAGCATGACCGGCAGTGCGCCGACGCCGAAGAGCAGGAAACAGCCGGCCAGAAAGACCATGTATCCCGGTCCGAAAAGCAGTATCCATTGCGTCTCGAGGGCCTGCAATCCCAGGAGTCCCTTGGCCGTGGTCACATAGTTGGCCGTATCGGAAGTGAGTCCCATCACCTGTTCCGGGGTCACCTGATTGAGCATGACGGCCAGGTAGGCAAGACGGAGAATCAAGGCCAGGATACATAGAAAAAGAAGCGATCTCCAACCGGAGGGCAAAAGACTGATCCTACGGAAGAATGCGCTCATATTATTTCCGTGAGGAGTCCGATCCATTATTCGTCGGCGGGGGATGGGTCGGTTCCAAACGGCGGGGTGGCCAAATCATCGATCGGCTCCAGCGGCGGCTCCTCGATGATGGCGTGGCCGTCTTTCAGCCGCCGGATGACGACATACCCGCGGGCCAGGCCGCCGGCGACAATCGCCACCAGGTACCCGGCCACGACCATGAAGAGACGGAAGAACGACATCGCCAGCAGATAGGCTCCCAGGGTCGGTTCGCCGCCGTACCCCCAGCGCGACAGCGAAAACCCGAATCGCACGCCGGGAAAGAGGGTGGTCACAAACAGGGTCACCGGGGAGTTCAGCGGCAACATATCCATGGCGGCATTGAACATCCGCTCGAGTTTGGCGCCGCCCCCCTGCACCAGCATCAGGCGCGAAAACTGCAGCGTGCGGAAGAAGAAATAGGCCAGAATGAACGAGGCGATTTTGGCCAATCCCGCGCTGAGAATCAGATACCAGAAGAACCGGACCGGCTGACGAATCACCACCGAAAACAGATGCAGTAAGGCGTCGAATAAGTCTCTGGTTCTCTGGGCGGCAATAATCACCGGCAGGAGCACCAGGCCGACACAGCCGATGAAAATCACGAAGACGGTGAACACGAGGGTGAAGAAAATCGGGATGATATAGAAGACGCCGATGAGCAGATCGCCGAGAATCGGAATTCGGCCGACAAATCCGGTGATCACCCCCAGCAGATAGACGATGCCGACCAGGGCCGCTATCGACAGGTACCCGAAGACAAGCGTCGGCAGACGTCGGAACGCCAGGCGGATGGCCTTGGCCGAGGAATAGAAAACATTCCCCCGCAGCTCCTCGAAGGTGATGACGGCCACGGCCATGATCGCCGAGGACAAACATATTGCCGCCAGGGGCAGGCCGAGGAAATGAATCCCCCTGGCCACGATGGAGTCGAACGGGAAAAAGCGTAACGGGAACAGACCATACGACTGGCGGATATAGGCGAAGCTGACGCCGTCGTAGAGCAGGGCCAGGTAGGTCACGGCGGTATACAGCAGATACCCGGCGACAAGGTAGAACGAAGCGGCAAAAATCTTCTTGAGAGAAAGGGCCTTGCCGGCGGCGACCACGACGGCCCGCATATCGTACGGAAACGGCTCCTTCATGATGGATGCAGTTTAACCAGGACGCCCCGGACAAGTCAAGGGAAATTCGCCGCCGTCGGTAAAGAGACGGTCGCATGCGACCGATAGAACCAGTAGAACAGGCAAACCTGGGGGCTGCGATGCAAAACCGTCGTTCGACGTTGCATGAGAACCTGGAGTCCGGTCCGCAAGTCCGGATCGGCGTCCTCACCTATCTTGTCTTCTCCTTTATCACTGCAGGCGCTTTCGGCTTGGTCTGGTTCCAGGGCGATCAGATGCGCGGTATGAATCCGCCGACCTGGACCAACCTTCTGGCCGCCAGCCTGCCGTTTGTGCTGGCCGGATTGAATCTGTTCGGGGCAGGACTGTTGCTTCTTCTTCTCA
>JAAZOE010000566.1 GCA_012797915.1 Candidatus Zixiibacteriota bacterium
ATGCGCTCGAGACCGAACATCAGCAGGAACGCCAGGATGAACAGACCCAGCCCCATCCACTCGTGGAACGGCCCGGTGCCGAACTCGACGGTGGTGAAGTGCGTGACGATCAGCGTGGCGGCGATGCGCAGGATGTTCGAAACGATCGCGATCGGAAACACCGCCAGGAACAGCACGAGCCGCCGCCATCCGCGGGCGCGGCAGATTTACACGTACACCGTGCCGAAGAACAGCAGCGAGATCAGCGACCGCAGCCCGCTGCAGGCTTCGGCCACCTCCAATGAATATCCCGGCAGATGGATCATGTTCCCCTGCCGGACGGCGGTCATGCCGATCAGGTTGAGCAGTCTGACCGTCACCTTGGTGGCGAACAATTGCATCGGGAAGGTCAACGAGTAGTATAAGACATACGGAAGCGGAATCATGAAGAGCAGAAACAGGATTTCGAACCAGATGGCGGTGACCAGCTTTCGTCCCAGCAGAAACCAGACCAGACCGAACAACGTTACCACCAGGGATACCCGCAGGGTGAAATACTCCGCCGCGGCATTGGCCAGGACGAACATGGCCATCCCCAGTAGAATGATCGCCACCCCGCCGATATCGCCGGAGGGATTGATCAGTTCTTTCAATGTGGCTCGCTTCCGCCAAATCAGGAAGGCGGAAATAAGCGGAATCAAAAAACCGTGGGAATAGTTGTCGTCGCGATACCATTCCCCGGCCAGGCCGATGATGACCGGGGCATACAGAAGCGCCAGCAGGATGAAGACCGCTGGGATCAACACGGTGGGTTTCTGTACGGTCTGCGCTATGGACATTATCTGTGATACGTCGCGGATCTTCCGCGGCCGACCCCGAAGTTGATTTTTTTTCCCCTGTCGCGACTATATATACTATATTATCGGCCGTTGCCGCAAGAATTTGCACGTTTCTCGCCGCGCGACCGGCGGGGAAAAGCCGGAGAGGTTGTGCCGCCATGAGATACCGTGAACCCCAACGCGTCATCCACTCCCGGTCCCGAAACCCGGTACCCAGCCGAAAGACCTATTATTACCTGGCCGTGAATCAGGCGGCCGGGGGAGGGGTTGAGACGGCGCAGAAACTGGCCCGGAAACTGGAGCGTCGGTTCCGTCGCGGGGACTGCGAATGCATCATTGAAACGGCCGCCAACTGGAAGGACTACACTCGCATGGTATCCGAGGCGGCCCGCAAGCGGCCGCACGCCATCGTGGTCTTCGGCGGCGACGGCTCGGTCCGGATGGCCGCTTCCCAAGCCGCCCGGATCAAGGGTCTCATCGGCATCGTCCCCTGCGGACGATTCAACAACATCTATACCTCCCTGTACGGCCCGCCCGATCACGAGGCGGCCCTGGAATGGATCCGGGAGGGGCAGCACACGGCCATCGACGCCGGACTGGTCGAGGGACATTTCTTCCTCGGCAGTCTGGTGACCGGTTTCATCCCGGCGTTTATCGAACGGCTCGGAACCGGGTCTCTGCCGCGTCTGACCATGACCTGGGCCAAACTGGCCGGCCGGGCGGCCGAGGATGCCATCGCCCGCCCGACGACCATGAAAATCGATTCCTTTACCTTCACGGTCGAACCGCTGGTGCTGGGGGTGCACTTGTTGTCTACCGTCCTGACCCTGAAAATCGCCCCCGTGGCCGACCCCATCGACGGCCGCCTGATCGTCGTCTTCGATCCCAAGGGGGACCGCGATACCATCGCCCATTTCATCCGCGACCTGAAACGAAAGAAATATCAATTTTCCAACGGCGTTCAGCTGGTGCGCGGGCGGCGGGTCACCATTTCCCCGGCCGGGGGACGGGTCTGGCTGCTGGATGGCGATCCGGTCGACTTCGCCCGCGATGAAATCATGGTCGAGGTCGTACCCCAGGCAGTGCGGGTCTTCACCCATGCGTCGGCCAAATCATAGTTTCCTGTGGGCGGCCGCCCTGATGGTCTTGGCGGCCGTCGCGGGCGCCGACCCGGCGCCCCTGCCGCCGGTCGATTCCATTCCGGTTCCTGCGGATACGCTTGCCCCGCCGCGCGACACGCTCGCGGCGGACAGCGTGGTTTTGGACCCGGTGCTCTATCAGCGCGGCGGCGATACGGTGCTGATCGAGGCCTTCGCCCCCGTGACCGTCGATACCTTGCGCCGGACCTCGCCGACTGTCACCATGTTCAAATCCGTGGCCTTTCCCGGCTGGGGACAGTGGTGCAACCGCAAATATCTCAAGGCCGGGATCGTCTTTGCCATCGAGGCGTATTTTCTCGGCAAATACATCCATTATGCCCGCAAAGCTTCCGACTGGCGGGACCGCTGGCAGGCCGTACCCGATTCAAACACGAATGAGCAATCGGCGGCCTTCAACCAGTATGCCGAATACCGCGACAGCCGCAATTCCAATCTCTGGGGAGTGGTCGTGACCGTCTTCCTGTCAATGTTCGATGCCTACGTGGATGCCCACCTGCGCGATTTCCCCCCGCCGGTGGCGGGACAGACGACCGTGTCCTGGAAGTCGAGCCCGGGCAACGGGGCTTCCCTGGCTCTGACCTACCACTTTTAGTTTTTGGAATTTTGGAGATCAATCCGACAGAACAAAACGGCTGACGTCCAGGTTGTATTTGGCCGGGTCGATCAGGCGGATGATCTTCAGCTCCCGATGATCGGGCTCGCGCAAATCCAGCCAGAGGGACGCGGCCTTTTCCCCGTTCCGGTCGGCGATAACCCGGACTTCGGGGCGGCACAGATCCTCGGGATGCGTGCGGGTAATGATCCCCAGGCTGTCGTCGGACAGCAGCACCAGCGACCCGACGGGGTAGACACCGATGATGCCGACGAACAGTTTCAACAGGACGGTATCGAACTTGGCGGTCATCTGGTACATCATCGTGCGCAGCACCTGATCGGGCGGGATGGCGTCCTTGATGTACACCCGTCCGGAGGAGAGGGCGTCGAAGCAGTCGGCCACGGCAACGATGCGGGAATAGAGGTTGGTGGCGCGCGGTTCGGGCAGGGAAGGGTACCCGCTGTGGTCGGGATTGATATGGTGTTCGAAAGCGACCACAGCCGCGCGGGCCATGTAGGGATCGAGGCGGAACGATTTGGCGATGGTCATGGCTCCCAGCACCGGGTGTTTCCGCATCTGGGCCCAGTCGAATTCGTTGAACCGGGCCGGTTTGTTGATCAGGTCGTACGGCAGGCGAACCTTGCCGATATCGTGAAACAGGGCCGAAAATCCCAGCTGGGATAGCTCGCGACGGCCCAGTCCCAGGCGGAAACCCAGGGTGACGCCGTAAATGCAAACGTTGACCGAATGGGCATAGGTATAGTCGTCGTAACTCTTGATCGAGGCCAGTTCGATAAGCGCGGCCTCGTCGTCCGAAATCTGATCGATGATGGAATGAACCACCCGCTTGGTGCGGGCGACCGATATCTTTTCGTCCTTGGATGCGGCCGTGACGACATCCTTGACGACGGCGATGGAGCGGAAGAATGTTTCCCGCGCTTCGGCGCGGAGCCGCTGCCGACGCTCGGCCAGGCTCTGTTCGTCTTCCTCGACTTCCAGGCCGGCCAGAAGCGACAGCGAGTTGACCCCCCGGTCCAGCAGCAGCTCGGACAGTTTGTCCAGCTTCTCGGTCGGCCCCGGAATATAATCCCACAACAGGCGGACAAAGATATCGACATGCTCGGCGGTAGCGGTGTCGCCGAATACGACGCCGCCCAGCGCCAGATCGGCCCAGCGCTGGGAGATGACCGAGGACCCCGTCTTCTCATCATCATCGATAAATAAAAACCGTTCGTCGACGAACCAGCGCCCCCTGACCAGCTTGACCGTACAGCTGTTCCGCCCTTCCAGGTACCGATGCAGG
>JAAZOE010000567.1 GCA_012797915.1 Candidatus Zixiibacteriota bacterium
TCTTCCAAACCGACAAAAATTCGCTTGCCGGAAACGATACTTTCATTCATCTTGCGCATGAGGCTACCTCCTGTTTTGCGGCGACCATCGGCCGACCGCGTGTGAAACAAACCCAAAGGTAGCCTCTTTTTATTACCCCTTTCCAGTCTGACGTCTCTAACATAGAATCCCAGAATTCCCGCCTCCGGCGGGAACTGTCAGGTGGGTTCAATTGGCCATGCCAGTGACGCATCACAGAGTACCCTACCCTTCAGGATGGGTCCCGACGTTTCTTTGTTGGCAGCCTGCCATGAATGCATGCCTATTTCGATGCAAAACGCCAAAAAAAGGGCAATCGAACCCATTCCCCCGCAACCGCAAGGCAGTTATGCTCGTTCAATCAAATATTGCGTCGATTATCATGCCGTCCGATGGATCGGACGTTCGCCCATATCCCCAAAAGAAAACCCACCCGCCGCCCGCCTATGATGGGCTGTGGGTGGGTCATACAATATCACATTCTGAAGCGTCGATGCGTCTCCGGTATTCACCCCACCGTCTTGGGCGACGATGGCGCCGGGGCCGGATCGGTTTTGTGCTTCTTGTACCGCACCGCCGCGGCCACGAACTCGCGGAACAACGGGTGCGCCTGCGTCGGACGGGACTTCAGCTCCGGATGGAACTGCACTCCCACGAACCAGGGATGATCCGGCACCTCGATAATCTCCACCAGTTTGCCGTCGGGCGACATCCCCACCAGTTTCAACCCCGCCTCCGTCAGCATCTCCCGATAGGCGTTGTTGAACTCGTAGCGGTGGCGATGGCGTTCGGAAATCTCGGTCGCGCCGTAGGCCCTGTAGGTCGTGCTGTCGGGATCGACAACCGCCGGATAGGCTCCCAGCCGCATCGTCCCGCCCAAATCGGTGATCTTCTCCTGGTCGGCCATCAGGTGGATGACCGGATGCTTCAGGTCGCGGTAAAACTCGTAACTGTGCGCGTCCTCCAGCCCGCAGACATCCCGGGCATACTCGATCACCGCACACTGCATCCCCAGGCAGATGCCGAGGAACGGCATTTTGTTTTCGCGCACGTAGCGGATCGATTCGATCTTCCCTTCCACCCCCCGTTCGCCGAATCCGCCGGGAATCAGCAAGCCGTCGACGTCGCCCAGGAACTTGGCTGCGCCGCCGTGCTTAATATCCTCGGACGATACCCAGACCAGATCCACCCGGGCGCTGTTTTCCGCCCCGGCATGGATGAAGGCCTCGATGATCGACTTGTAGGCGTCTTTCAGGTGCACGTACTTGCCGCAGATGGCGATCTTGATTCGGTTGGACGGGTTCTTGATCCGGCTGACAAACTCTTCCCAGTCGGCCGTATCCGCCGGCGGGGCATCGATCTGCAGCCGCTCCATCACCAAGTCCGAAAACCCTTGCTGCTCCAGATTCAGCGGCACCTCGTAGATCGTGCTGGCGTCGATTGCCTCGATGACATGCCGGCTGGACATCGAACAGAACAAGCCGATCTTCTTGCGGATCGGCTCCTCCAGATTCTTGGCCGTGCGGCACAGCAGCATGTGCGGCTGGATTCCGATCTCGCGCAGCGCTTTGACCGAATGCTGCGTCGGCTTGGTTTTGACCTCGCCGGCGGTGTCGATGTACGGCACCATCGTCAGGTGGATGAACATCGTGTCGTGCTCGCCGGACTCCAGGGCCATCTGCCGGATCGCCTCCAGAAACGGCAGGGACTCGATGTCGCCGACCGTGCCGCCGATCTCGCAGATGATCACGTCCACCTTGCCGTTGATCGTCTCCAGCCGCTTGATCGAGTTCTTGATCTCCTCAGTCACGTGCGGAATCACCTGCACCGTGGCCCCCAGGTAGTCCCCGTGCCGTTCGTGGGTGATGATGGTGTGGTAAATCTGCCCGGCGGTGACATTGTTGTTCTTGGTCATCGACTGGTTGAGAAACCGCTCGTAGTGGCCCAGATCGAGGTCCGTCTCGGAACCGTCGTCCAGCACGTACACCTCGCCGTGCTGGAAGGGATTCATCGTTCCGGGATCGACGTTCAGGTACGGATCCAGTTTCATGATGTTGACCGACAAACCGCGCTTCTTCAAAAGCAGACCCAGCGAGGCGGCCGATATCCCCTTGCCCAGCGACGACACCACGCCGCCGGTGATGAAGATATACTTGGTTTTGGCCTCTGTCCCACTCGGGCCGATCCGATTGCTTCCTATCGCTTCCATTGTCTCACCGCCTCCGGACTGTCTATCGCCCTGACTCCGCACCGGGTCAGGAATATATTCATCGTGCCGCCGTTTTCCAGTATACGCAGCTGCTCCAGCGATTCCGCCTTCTCCGCCTTGCTCTGCGGCCAGCCGGCATATTCGATCAATGCCTGCCGCCTGTAAAAATACACGCCGATATGCTCCAGGAAAGGATAATGGTCGATGATTTTTCCTTTTTTTGACCGGACATACGGGATCGGGAACCGACTGAACCAGAGAGCATGCCCGGCTCGGTCGGCCACTACCTTGACCACATCCGGATTGTACAGGGCCTCCTGCCAGTTCCGCCTGCCGATCGGTCGCGCCAGAGTGGCGAACCGGATCGACCGGTCGGCCAGCATGGCCGCAATCACCCGGTCCAAAACCGCTCCCGACAAGCCGACATTGTCCCCCTGGATATTGACGACCAGTTCGGTCGTCATTTCCCGGATTGCCTCGGCCGCCCGTTCGGTACCGTTCCGGGGACGCTTGGAGGTCATGATGACCGCTCCGCCGAAACCGTTGACTGCCTTCCCGATCTCTTTGCTATCGGTTGCAACAAACAGCCGATCAACGAGTTTCGCCTCTTTCGCCGCCGCCCAGGCGTAATAGACGAGAGGTTTGCCGGCGACGGGAAAAAGGGCTTTTTGGGGGAATCGGGTGCTGCCTAGGCGAGCCGGGATTATGGCCGTCACGCGAGCCATGTCGAATCGCTCGTGGCGCCGCGGTCTTTCCATGGAGTCGAACCGGAATCGGCCGGGACGGCGCGACCATCGGGGGCGGCAGGTATCAGCATGTACCTAATAACAAAAGTCGGAGGTGTCTGTCAAGCAAAAAACGGCGGCTCCCAGCGCATCGCCCCTGCCCGACAGGAAATCCCGGCTTTCGGGATCGTGTTTTCGGTCAAGTCCACGTGGTCAATGTCCGATATCTGGAATGTGTTGCATTTTGAAACAGATTCGGAACACGACCAAGCCCGACGGGGAACGGAAGACTTCGAAAACTATCACACCCCGCAAAACATGCCGGCTTTCGCCTGCCTTGTCGTGAGCTCCGATCCGTTGACGCGACGGCAAGTGATACGGGCCATCCCTGCGGAAGGATACCGGATCATCGAGGTCGTCGATATGGCCTCGGTCGGCGAGTCCCAAAAGAACGACGATATTCGGTTGATTCTGGCCGATGTGAATGTACCGGGGCGGTCGTTTCAGGATTTCATAATCCTTTGCCGCCGCCGGTTTCCCGCAGCTGAGATCATCCTGTTGGTGGATCGGACGCGGAGGTCTGCGGCCTGTGAGGCGATGCGGATGGGGGCGTCGGATTTTATCGTGATGCCGTCCACGGATGAAGAAATCGAGGTCCGCTCTCGCAAGGCCATGACGTGGGTGGCCCTGCGGGACGAGGCGGCCGGTTTGCATCGGCGGATGGCCATGGACTTCGGATTCGATAATTTCATCGGAATTTCGGAAGCCGCCGCTGATGTCCGTCACCGGGCTGGACTGGCGACGGACAATGAATCGGTCCTGGCCATCGTCGGCGAAACCGCTTCCGGCCGGGGGCATTTGGCTCGAATCATCCATCATCATGGCCGGCGCCGTGCCGAACCGATCCGGGTCTACGACGCCGCCGCCGATTCCGGGAGTATCCGGGAGGATGATGGCGCCGGTACGGTGATCATCAGGAATGCAGAGGTCTTCATTGAGCAGAACCCCCACGACTTGGATGCGTTGCTGAACGGGCCGAAGCCGTATCGGCTGGTTTTGTTGGGGACGCCCAAAATTCTGGAGCTTATCTCCGCCCGGAAGATTCCCGCGATTGTGATCCCGCCCTTGCGTTCGCGCCCGGAGGATATCCCGGCATTGACGGAGTACTTCCTCCGGCGGATCGGCGATAGGACGGGGCGGCCCGTATTGACCGTAGCGCCGGAAGCGATGCGGCGGTTGATTCGATATGAGTGGCCGGGAAACGTCGGCGAATTGGAGCAGACGCTGTCGACGGCGGCGGCGCTGGCTGCTGGGGATACTATCACGACGGATCATTTCATCTTTCTTCCTTCCGGTGATGCGACATCCGCATCGGGACCGGAAACGCTCTCGACCTGGTCGTTGGAGGAAGTGGAGCGGACCCAGATTCTCCGTTCGCTGGAGGGGAACGGCTGGAACTTTTCCCAGACGGCTCAGCAGCTGGGGATCGGGCGCACCACCCTCTGGCGCAAGATCAAGAAGTACCACCTCACGCAGGCGGCGACGGTATGACCAAGCCCGCTATCATATCAGCGCTGCCGCCGGAAGAGACGACGGTATCCCCGCGGACGGCCCTGGTCCCGACGGCGGGATGGACCGCGGACGGGCGGTTGATCGGAAAACGGCGGATCGACAGCCTGTTTGAGAGGTTGATGTGCCGTCTGGAAGGGCTCTACCCGATCAGCAAAGCCTCGCTGGCGCTGTACGACCCGGGGGCGCGTCGGTTCCAAGTGATGCATGTCCTGGACCGTCGCGGCTTGCGGACGGGAGTCCGGCTGACCATCGCCACCGACGATTCCATCCTGTTCCAGGTGTTCTGCCAGGGGTTTCCCGTGGTGGACAATACGCCGGAACAGATGCCGGCCAGCCCTATCGAACGCAAACTGCTGCTGTCGGAGCAGACGCGGTCGGTTCTGATGATCCCCCTCCGCCTCGACCGTCAGGAAATCGGCGTGCTGGCCTTGTCGGCGGATCAGGAGAACGCCTTCCATCCGTATCTCGACGGGGTCGGGACGGCGGTCGTCGACCGTTTTATTCGTCTGTTGAGGTCGGCCCTGTCGGCGACCGAGGCGACCCTCGGCTAACTCCCCGATCCTCCGGTCGTATTCAGTCGTTTCCGAATAGCCCGAATATCCCGCTTGTGGGCATCGAATGTGGTGTTGAACACATGGCGCCCGGTGCCATCGGCCACGAAATACAGATATTTCGTTTCTTCCGGATACAGCGCCGCCATGATAGCCTTCATCCCCGGCGAGCAGATCGGGGTCGGCGGCAGGCCGGGGTGCAGGTAGGTGTTGTATGGGGAGGGGAATTTATAATCGCGGTACAACAGTTTCCGATAGGCGCCGCCCATGCCATAGAGGACGGTCGGGTCGGCCTGCAGGCGCATGCCGATCTTGTAGCGGTTTTTGTAGACCGAGGCGATGCGCGGGAATTCATCCGGCTCTTTCCCCTCGCGCTGGACGATGGAGGCCATGGTCAGGAGGTTATGACGGTTGTACCCCAGGGAATCGGCGCGGGCCAGAAGCGGCGGCGACAGACGTTCATCGAGCAGTTTCACCATGGCCGCAATCGCCTCGGTCGCCGGCAGACCCCAGCGGAATCGGTAGGTTTCCGGGAACAGATACCCTTCGGCGAAACCGACGGTAATCCCCAGCGTGGCGAGGTAGGCGCGATCGCGGGTCAGACTGTCGAAGACCTGCTGTTCGACGCCGCATTTGTCATACAAGAGCTTGCCGATCTGTTTCAAGCCGTATCCTTCGGGGATGGTCACGGTGGCGATGAGGATATCGCCGCGGTTGAGCTTGTCGAGGATGGTATAATTGGACACTTGCCCGGAGAAATCATACCGGCCGGGGATGATGTGCCGGTCGATGTCGGCGAGAGTCCCGATTTTGGAAAACAACCAGGGGAACCCGACCAGATTTTTGTCGTGGAGCTTGCCGACGACGGCGGCGAAGGTGTCGCCGGATTCGACGATGATGGAAGTGGTCGGGATGGCGGTCCCGGAGAACAACCACCAGACGCCGATGCCGCCGATGACCAGGACCGCCAGCAGGGCGACGGCGGCGATTTTCGACAACAGCCTAATCA
>JAAZOE010000048.1 GCA_012797915.1 Candidatus Zixiibacteriota bacterium
CCGGTCCACCGAACGCCGTCAGCATCATGACCACCAGGGCCGTCAGCAGGACGGCCGCCGAACGATGGGTATATGAGTTTGTCTTCATGGTCATTCCACCTTACATCTTTCCAACTATGCGGACGAAGGCGCCGTGCCCGCGATAGTACCGTTGCGGCATCAGCTCGGTCTGGTTTTCGATCCACTCGTAACCGACCGAAACCCGGTACCAATGCCGTCCCTCATAGCCGAATTCCACCTGCGAGAAGGTCTTCTCATCGTCGATCGACTCCCGCAGAAGCAGGCTCTTGACCGAGCCGCGGGTGAAGAATCCTTTCCCCAATGAAGCCGCCCCGCTGACCAGCAGGATGTAGGAGTTTCCGGTAACTTCATTATCGGAAGTGACATCGGTTGTCTGATGGCGCCGGATGATTCCGGCGGCCAACTGATCGAAGCGGTCGCGGTTCCAGTTCAGGCGCAGACCGAGGTCCCAGGTGCGGTCGTGGGTAATTTCGACATTTTCGTTTTTCGTCCAGCGGTATTCACTTTCGGCATCGAGCGACAGATGATGGGTGGCGAACCAGGTGAACTGCCCCAGGCCGAAATCATCGATAACGCCGGTGCTATGCCCGTCGGGCCAGGTACGGCTGTCGTGGCGGCCCCCCTTGCCCAGGAATTTCACCTTCTTGCCGGGCTGGTATTCGAACGCCGCCGTCCCGGCCTTGTCGATCCGCGTCGGGTCGTCCTGCCAGAACGTCAGGTCATTGGCCGGATGGGTGTATCGCTTGTATTCCAGGGTCGCCAGCGTGCTGAGGTTTTGATGCGGCTTCACCCGGATGGTGGCGAAGGAGGCGTCCTCGCGTTCGTCGGTCAGGTCAAGGTCGGTGTTATCCTGCAGGCGCAGACGCTGGGTCAGTTCGATCCGGGCGGCGGCCGAGGGCTCGCTGGACAGGGTGAGGCCGATCTGGTTGCTGTTGGTGTTGTCCGGTCCGGTCCCGGTATGATCTCTGAAGGTCATCAACTCGTAATGCACTCCCACACCGCTGCGGCCCAAAAAGCCCAGTTTATCACGGGTTCCTGCCAGATCGAGTATCGCGCGCTGTCTCCTGTTATGTTCATTCGACAGGTCGGCCCGATCCTTGACATCCCGGCGTTCCAGCCGAAGGCCGAAGGAGAACCCCTTGGGGAGCCGGTCTTTGTATCCCAGCGAGTAGATCATCTCGTCGCGGAGGCCGTCGTAGGCGTTGAACGTGCCGTTGGAGTCCAGGCCCCGCAGGTCGGCCACTCCGGCGGAGAGCACGCCGGTTTCGGACAGCTGGTAGCTGGTGGCGGCCGACAGTCGCTGCTGATTCTTATTGGCGTTCAGATCGGAATTGGTGAACGACCGGAACCGGTCATCGATCCGCTGGAAATCGGTTTTCAGCTTCCAGGCGTCGGTGACGTCGGCGTCGAACCCGGCCCGGACGGCCAGGTACTCATCCGGGTCATCCGGATTGTCGGACCCGGCCGCCTCGACATAGGCCGTGCCGAGGTTTTCCAGTTTGACCGTCAAATCGGCCCCGGCCAGATTCTGCGGTTCATCTTCGCCGCCGCCGGAGGCGTCATCATCGATAAATCGATGCAACCCCGATACGCCGGCTTCGATGCCGTCGGCCGCGTTCACGCGAACCCGGCCGCCGGCCAGATCGTCATCGGCCTCGCGCTGGTAATCATAGGTGATGACGATGTATACCGGGTCGGAGGCCGGCGTTTCGCTGGCCACCGGCTGATGCAGCGTAATCCGGCCGCGAAGGTAATCGACCGTGTAATCTATATCGCGAGTGAGCGTGCGGGAATCGAGAACCGTGGTCTCATTGAACCGGTCGCGGGTCTCGACCTTGACCAGGTCGCTGCCCCTGGTGATGGTGGCATGCGCCAGATCGTACGGCCCGGAGGTCCCGTCGGCCCGGATACCGGTCACGGTGCCTTCGCGGAAATTCTTTCCTTCCAGTTTGCCGCCGATCGCCTCGACTCCGACCGCTCCCGAGTGCAGATTGGCGAAGGCGCCGAACAGCGACCGTTTGTTGAGCGTGAAGGTCGTGTTGCCGAAGCTGGGATGGAGCGAGCCGCCTTCGATATATCCGTGCCGGTCCGATTCCAGGCGGGCCAGAAGCTCCAGCCGCGAGGACTGCTGCGGCTGGGTCAGCAGACGGGTGTCGAGGTTGGCCAGCTCCCATTGCCGCTGGGGATCATACAGGCCGTAGCCGGTGAACCGCCAGCCGTCCCACAACGGCTCGGTCGTGTTGACCGACATCTTCAGCCGGAACAGCGACGGGTCGGCCGTCCGGTACTCGTCCTCGATGCGCGAGTCCACGATGGCCGTTCCGTTGAGGAACAGCTTGCTGTTCAGGTTGCCGTTGGCGAACAGCGAGGCCCGGTAGGTGGAGGCGAAGTCCGAGTTCAGCCAGCTGTTGCCGTCCTCGAAGGCCTGTTCGTTACCCTTGATGCTCAGGGCGTGGAACGTCAGTTCCCCCAGCCCGATCAGCATCAGGTCCTGCTTGCCCAGCGAGGGGTCGTACTTCTTGACCACCTCGGCAGCCGAGGGGATCGGCAGCGACAACAACATCACCGCCATCATCCCCGCTCCGATCAACCAGCAAAATCTTTGTCCGGTCATAGTGACACGCTCTCTTTGTCGACTCTCGTTTCTGGGGTCGGTTTCCACCATGGAAACAGACTTCAACAAAGTTTCCCACCTGGTCTTGCGCAAAACTCATGCCGACATGGAGGAGGGTAAATCTATGCGGGATATGGGCGATGGCGTGCAGAACGCCGTCTCAAATATGCATCGGCCTGCACAAGCGGTATCATTCGGCAGAGCGGGCGGATATGGGATGCGGCCCATACTCGAATGAGCATGGGACCGGAAACCGCGTCAAGGGTTCTTAATCAGCAGGTACTGCGGCGCCGGGCCGATGGTCAGGATGAATTGATTTTCCAGCCAGGCGATCGTGGTCGTGTCGCCGGTCATCGCCACCAGGACGCCCTCGCCGGAATTCAACGGCAGGGTGACCTCATGCAGAGAATCGGTTGTCCACAACGCCAGGGCGGTGGACTGGTCTTTTCTCAACGCCAGCACATACTCGGCGTCGTTATCGGTTGCGAGACGACGGTCAAAGATATATCCATTCAAGGTATGCATCAGGGCTTTGGCGGATGGATAGGCAAGCTTGGGGGTCAGGTCATTGCCGACCGTGCCGAAATGATGCTCCCGATTCTGCGGATGTATGCCGTCGTCTTTCCAATCATACCAGATGCTCAGCGGAATCCCCTCGGACAGATTCACCAGAAACGTTCGGGCCAGGTATTCCGCCTGCTCAACCGGCGTCAGCGGCGTATTGTCCCAGTTGATCAGCGAATATCCCCATTCGCCGGAGATGATCGGTATTTCCCGGCCGCCCGGTGAATACCGTTTGATCAATTCCCGGAGAGCCGCATAATCGGCGGTCACCGTCTCCGGCGCCTGCTTGCGATACGGATGGACCGAGACGCCGTCGATCCAGTACAGCAGGTTACGGCTGAAACACTCCTCCAGCCAGCGCAGGGGGATGCCGGAAGCGGCCGGGGCGATGATCAATGCGGCGCTGTCGGCTTTTCGGATACGCGGAACGGTGGTTCCCACCAGGCGGCAGTATTCCTCGGCGCTCGGTTCCGGCTGCCAGAACGCCGCGCCGTTGGGTTCATTCCAGATTTCCCATATGATTCCCTGTCCGGCGTATCGTTTCACCGCCGCCTCGGCAAACGAGGCGAACGCCGCCCGTCCTTCATCGGACCGGACCGATCGCTGCGGTTCATAGAGCGGATTACTGTAGTCGAGAATGTACAGAATTCGAATGTTCCGCCGGCGGCACGCCTCAGTCAGGCTGTCATACCCGGTGGAGATGAAATCATAAAGGCCACGGACGGTCTCGACTTTTCTCCAACTCATATCCATCCGGACACAGCCGAACCCGGCGGTCTCGATCAAGTCGAGGTCCGGCGGCGCCCCCTGAAAATGGATGTTAACTCCGAAACAGGCGGGGATGACCGGCGGGGGAAAGGTCGGCCGCCTGGAAGCGCATCCGGCGGCGGTGATACACAGGATACAAACTACGGCGAGGATACGGCGCATGTCCATCGAGCGGAGGAGATGGTTGTGCATCACCGGGGGCACATCATTCATGGCCGTTACCAGTTTGTCCAGATACGGTTCATAGTCGTTGTTTCAATGTAGGACGATCAGGCCGCTTGCGCCACACAATTTGAGAGATTTCGGAGGTCGCGAATGGCGGAATTCTTGGATTGACAGGGGCTTGCAGGGCGGTTTGTTTTCGGCATGGCCATGCCCGAGTTCATATTCGCCCATTTCAAGGAACGGCCGGATTTAATCGGCCCGGCCAAGGAAATCTGCAACGCCGCCTGGCCGGAATTCATGATGCATGATGAAATCGTCAACGAACACTGGTGGCAGTTGTACGAAAACTACCCCGAATACCAGTTCGCCCTGCTGGAGCCGGGGAGCGGCCATATCGCCGCGATCGGCAACTGCCTGCCGATGGAGCGGCGGGTGTCGCCGAAACAGCTCGACGACGGCGGACTGGATTGGATTCTGCGGGAGGTCTGCGAAGGCAAACCGGGCGGCGGCCATCATCATCACACCGGACGGACCCTGTTTGCCCTGCAGATCGTTTCCGCGCCGGCCTGGCGCGGCCGGGCGGTCAGCACCAAGGCGGTGGAGGCGATGATCGGGATCGGCCGGGCGCACGAGTGCGGCTCGCTCTATGCCCCGGTGCGGCCGAACCGCAAATCGCTCTATCCGTTGACCCTGATGGAGCGGTATGTGGCCTGGAAGACCGCCGAGGGGTTGCCGTTCGACCCCTGGATGCGGGTGCATGCCCGACTGGGGGCGGAGATTGTGAAGGTTTGTCCGGAGTCGATGTATATTTCCGGCACGGTGGCCGAATGGGAAAACTGGACGGGCTTGCTGTTTCCGGAGAGCGGAGAGTATATCGTTTCCGGGGCGCTGGTGCCGGTGATGGTCAATTTGTCCGAGGATTTCGGTTTGTATTTGGAGCCCAACGTCTGGATGCACCACCGGATTGGGTGAATCATTTGGAATGAATTTACAAGTTTCAAGGAATCTTTATGAAAATCAGAAGATCGTTTATTACGGGGGTTGCGTTGTACGGTTTGATGGTGATGTTGGCCTTCGCGGCAGAGCCCCAAAAAGACCCGTTCCGCGCATGCGACGATAACGGCAATTCATGGTTCGACCAAATGTGCATCCGTGTTCACGCCGGTGTTCGTACGACGTTTATAATCACGAAAAGCGACTCTGTCCGAACAACGGTTATGAGCGATTCCAGTCTGTCAATGGTGCTGTTTGATAACATCCTTGACCGCGATGCAATCGTAGTATTCGCCGATCAGCCGGCTTATTGGACTGACCGGGACGGTCACGACACGACGGCCATGTGGAACAGCCGGGGGGCAACCTGGAATGATACCATGGCTATCCGGTTGCCTTTCTCCAACGTCGAATCCGGGAGATATGAATTTGCACTAAAGGCCGGCGAGGAAGCATTTTCCAAAACGGTTATTATAATGAGATAGGCGAAAGAGATTACCGTTTATTAGGACTTCGTGTTTGGAGACGAAAGAGGAGTTTATAAAAACGCCCCCAAACCGAGGGCCTGTGGATTTGGGGGCGCCACCTCAAACGCGAGTTCGAGGCAGAAGCGAGGTAAATCGTACCTATCGCCTGTCCATGGTTCATGGTCCATGGTGATTCTTGTCCCGCGTACTCCGTCGTCCGGCATCCTGCGGTGGCGGAAAATCATGCCGCTCGAGATCGGCCGGGGGCGACGGCAACGAGCGCATCAGAAGATCGGCGATCAGGCGTCTGAATTTCGTCTGCTGGTCGGGATTGCAGATCCGCTTGATCTCCAGAAAGGTCGCGAAGGAACCGCTTTCGAACTCCGCCTGCTGCTGACCGATGGCCTCGGCCAACTCCCGAATCCGGGCGGTGTCGGGCGCCGGCGCGAAGAGCTCGTCGACGATGTCCTTATAGAGGCGGCGAATCTCCGTCTGGATCGTATCGTTTCGCCAGATCTGTCGGGCATGCAGGGCGCGGACCAGGTCCGCCTGTTCCGCATCCAACCCGAGTTCCCGAACCATGAATTCGCCTCCGGGTTGATTGTCGGGTCGTTTTTCGGAGGGGTACCGGCTTCCGCGCGGCGGCAGGCGGTCGATCCAGATAAAGGTCATCAATCCCAGGTTCAAGAGCACCAGGACGATGATGCCGGTTATCCAGAATTTGTGAGTTCCCATGGTATCCATATCTGGGTCAGTCCGGCCATTGGTTGGCGGCCTGGGCGCCCGGAAGGTTCGGCATGAACTGGGCCGCCAGCGTTTCCAGGGACTGGTCACGGGATTCGGCCGTGGTCATGCCCTGCACGGCGAAATAGGCCGTGGCCAGATTGGCCAGAACGATGACCACCAGAAGCGCGTATCCCAGGCGCAGGTCGCCGAACAGGCGGGCCGCCAGCCGAGGTTTTTCCGCCCCGATCCCGGCCAGCCGTCGTTCGAGGCGGCTGAAAAAGCCGGCATCGGCCGACGGGGTCGGCAGATCATCGAGGCTGCTCATCGTCCGGGCCACTTCCTGTTCGATACGTCTTTCGTCAACGTCTTTTCCGTCCATAGGATTTCCTCATACAGAGGCCGAACGCACAATTCTTTTGACACCATTCGGCGAAGAATCTTGCGGTGTCAGGCCGACTTTTGTGAGGCCCCCCGGTAATAGGTGGATAACCTCTTTTGCAGGTTCGTCTTGGCCCGGTGAACCAACGCTTCAACGGAAGCGACGGTGGTTCCCAGAATACCGGCGATGTCCTGATGACTTATCTCTTCATATTTGCTGAGAATAAAGGCAATCCGCTGGTTTTGGGGCAGGCGGTCGAGCGCTTGCGCCAGCACCTGACGACGTTCTTTCTGCTCCAGGGCCTGGTGGGGGTCATCGATCGCCGGTCCGGGAAGCTCAGCCGCGCCCTCGGCATCGCGGGAGATTTCCTGAACGGCCCCGCCCCGCTTCAGCCGTTTCTGATTGCGGATGAAGTTCAATGAGCGGGTTACCGCGATCCGGTAGATCCAGGTTTGCAGGCTGGAAGATTTTCGGAACGAGGCAATCGATCGGTAGACTTCCACGAACGTTTCCTGGGCGATGTCCTCGGCATCCTCGGCGTTGTGGACGAAGCGGTAACAGATATTCAGAACCTGGTGTTTTCGCCGCTCCACCAATTGACGGAACGCCTCCGGCCGCCGCTGCAACAGCCCGGCCAGCAACTCGGTATCAGAGAGCTTCCTGTCATCCATTCGAGAAGGGATGGTAGGTCGGCCGGGTGAGTCTGGCAACAAGAAACTCTTCCGACCGACGCTCGGAAAACGCGCCAGGATTGGCCGGCAATGATGTCCAACATCCGCGCGGGGCCGAAACACCGGGCGCGGAAATCAATCATCCCCGCGTCCAGTTATAGATTGACATTTGTGTGGGGGCCGTCGCATGTTTAACCGGGTTGGGAAGAGACTTTTTTACGGGGAAGAGCCGATGCCGACCGGATTGAAGATCAATTGTACCGATGCGTCCAGGGCGGATGTCGTCCTGCTGTGCGCTCCCTACGATGTCACCGCCTCCTTTCGCAAGGGAGCGGTGAACGGGCCGGCCGCGATTATCGACAGCCTGAAGTACCAGATGGAATCGTACGATCGCTATGCGCAGGCGGCGCCGGCGGCGGCCCGCCGGGTCGCTCTGGTTGAACTGGCCGGCCTCAATTCGTCACCGCCCGCGGACATGGTCGCCCGAGTCAGGCGGGAGTACGAGACCCACGCTGCTCGCGGCGCCTTTGTCCTGATGCTGGGGGGCGAACATTCGGTCTCGACCGGCGCCTTTCAAGCGTTGGCCGCACAGCGCGCGGCCAGGGAGATCACGGTCGTCCAGATCGACGCCCACCTTGATTTGCGAAACGATGATGCCGATTACAGCGACGCGCCCCATGGAACGTTTGCCCATTGCACGCCGATGCGGCGTGCCCACGAACTCGGCTATCGGCTGGTCCAGGTAGGTATTCGAGCCTATGCGGAAGAAGAGATGGCCTATGCCCGGCGTCATGGGCTCACCGTGTTCGAATGGGGAAGCGGGACGATTCCCGCGCTGGCGGAGATCGTCGATGCCGTCCCCACCGATCGGGTCTACCTGACCATCGACGTCGACGGTTTGGACCCCTCGGTTCTGCCGGCGACCGGAACCCCGGTGCCGGGCGGATTGGGGTGGTATTACACGATCGACCTTATCCGCGAATTGTTTCGTCGCAAGGACATCGTCGGCGCGGATATCGTCGAGGTCGCTCCGCGTCCGTTCGACGTCGTAACCGAATACGGAGCGGCGCAGTTGTGTTATACGATGCTGGCGCTTCGGGAAACGGTCGGCCAACGATAAATAGTTATTCATCATCGCCGGCATCGACGGCGACGGCCAAAGAATACAGAGGTTATTGGAGGATAGATCCATGGTCCCGAAGATGATGTTTCTGACCAAGGGAGTCGGCCAGGACAAGAACCGACTGTCATCGTTCGAGCTGGCGCTGCGCGATGCCGGCATCGAGCGGTTTAATCTGGTTCACGTGTCCAGCATTTTGCCGCCCCAGTGCAAAATCGTGCCCCGAAAGGACGGGCTGGTTCATCTGAAACCGGGGCAGATCGTTTATTGTGTCCTGGCCCGGAACGAAACGGATGAGCCGAACCGGTTGATCTCGGCGTCAATCGGGGTGGCCCGGGCCAAGGATGAAAATCAATACGGATATTTGTCCGAACACCACGCCTTCGGCCAAACGGCGGAATCGGCCGGCGATTTCGCCGAGGATCTGGCCGCGACCATGCTGGCGTCGACGCTGGGGATTGCCTTCGATCCAAATCTGGCCTGGGATGAACGCAAAGAGGTGTATCAGGCCAGCGGCACGTTTTTCAAGACCAGTCATATCTGCCAATCGGCCGAGGGCAACAAGAACGGCTTGTGGACCACCGTGATCGCCGCGGCCGTATTCATCATGGATACTGTCGCGCCCTGAGACGGGGTATGTTCGCCGCCGGCATGGACTTCTGATAGTACTCCTTGGCGGGTGCCGTGGTATGGGCATTCCGGTCAGCCGCTGTCCTGCGTTTCCCGCAATCGAAAACATACCCCGAAGCGCTTGACAGGCGTTGGGATCCGGCCTATCTTGCAGCCTAGAGAGGCCACAACGGCGATTCGGCAACCTAATGTAAGCTTCTGAGACAATTGGCAGGGGATGCCGCGGCACCCCTTCGGCGGGAGCGTAATTAACACGGCGGAGGAGTATTCATCGCGCGCGGCTTTTTTGTCCCCATGCGGGTATTGGTTGCACCGGCGGGCCGGGCATCCGGATGTTCCGGGACCGACGGGGCGCGGGAGGTGAGGGCAATGTGTATCATCGGTAAGACATGGCGGTTCGGGTCGGTTTCCAGATGGGTTGCGGCGGGGATCTGTCTTTTGGTTATCACCGCGACTGGCGGCGAGGGTGTGGCGCGGGGGGGCGCGGTCGATTCCGTAAAGGTTCCCAGTAACCGCAAAATCGCAACGGGTACCCTGGATGATCCGAATATTCAATACGATGTTCATGACGCCAATAGAATCGCGATGACGATAACGAATTTCGGGGCAATCGGC
>JAAZOE010000568.1 GCA_012797915.1 Candidatus Zixiibacteriota bacterium
GACCAGTTCCACACGCACCGTTTCACCGGACGCCAGTGTCAGCCCCGCCTCGGTAAAAGCAAACCGGGTCAGGCCGCCGGTGGAGAGAACATAGTCCTGGTAATCGACCGGTCCGCCGTCGATCCGGCAGCCGATATGATCGAACATCAGAGCGGCATCCTGGGCGATGCCGACCGTGTCGGTCACCGCCAGGGAAACCCCATTGATCTGCAGGGCCGAGGAAATGGGCGCGCCGGGATGGGTGAACTCGAAGGCGACCATGGCCACGGAGTCGGCTCCGGCGACGACAGCCGACGGCAATAATGAGGTTACGCACAGTTGCGCGGCGGGAGCGCTTTGGCGAAACGCCGTCCAGTCGGACATCATGGGGAAGACCAGCCCGGCCTGGAGCGCGGCGGTATCGGAGACGGTTTCCACGACGTTCCCGGTATTGATGTCCCGCACCAGGAAGGCCGTGCTGTCCAGGATACCCAGACGGAAGCCGGATCGGGGGGATGATTCCTTCACCGTCACCATCACCCGTAGCGTATCGCTCTGGCCGTAATTGAGGTTCAACGGCGAGCCGAGGAGGATGGAGACAATCGTCGATTCCGGAGAGAACCAGGTCCGCTCGCCGATCACCTGCTGATCGCGGGCGATGGCCACGCTCGAAAACAGATCATGCGGCCAAACCGGTTCGCCCAGGCTGTCCAGGGCGGCGATCATCAACGAAGTCACCTGAACCGAGGCGCTGCCGGGATCGCCGGTATGCCGTACGCCGACTGCGAGAACATCCACATCGTTCTGCCCGAAGTTGACCGTGGGCGAGACCAGCGACGAAGCCGAGACCATGACCTGCTGCGCCGGATCATGAATCCAGCAGAGGGGTGTTTGTACCGGGAAACCGCCGGTGGCGGTCATCGGCACCGATATCCCCGTATTGTCATCGACCAACGGTACGGCGGCCGGGTCGGTGACAATCAGGCGGAAGCTGGAGGCCTCGGCCAGCGAATCGATGTCCACCATCAGAGACAGGTTGTATCGCTGCCCCGGCAATACAATCATCGGTTCGGCCAGCGGAAGCGTCAGGACGCTCTCCGCTGGAATCGCGTCATACGACGCCCGGATATTGTAGCCGACGGCCAGGGTGATGCGGCTGAAGGCCTGATCGGCCGGGATTCCCGCGCCGGTGGCGTCCTCGATCCGCAGACGCAGACTGTCCAGGCGTAACGGCGCGGTCAAGGCCAAGGTGTCAAGATGGCGGCAAAGCAGGGTCAGCGGGATGACGTTCTTCTGTCCCCGGGTCACGGCTGTCGGCGTCGAGTTAATCAGGGTGACATTCCCGCCGGAAGGAGCCATTTGTATCGTCACTGTCCCGGTGGAGACCACGGCCGAGGATTCGGCGGTGGCTCCGGCCACGGCCCGGAGCGACCAGGAGGTCGGGCCCGGCTGCTGCCCCGTATAATAGAAGGAAAAGGCGCCCGTCTCGCCGCCGGCGAGGTTACGCGGTCCGGCGTTCAGACTGTCAAGCGCTACCAGCGACGAATCCCCCGTTTCCACCACCATGCCGGAGACGCTGTCCAGCGGCGTGGACAGGAGATTGGACACCAGGATTCCAACCGGAATCGATTGACCGACCGAGTAGGTCGATCGCAGGGCGATGGCGGCGACGCTGAGATCGTAATCAGAAATCGTGAAGACGTTTTCGCCGCCGACGGCGCCATC